>NZ_JBFAKG010000085.1:0-42352 GCF_040655595.1 Saccharopolyspora sp. NPDC050389 | reverse complement strand
TCCTGCCCCGACGCTGGGTCATCGAACGCACCCTCGCCTGGATCAGCCGACGCCGACGCTGCGCCCGCGACTACGAACGCCTCCCCGAACACCACGCCACCATGGTCCGCTGGGCCGCCATCATCCACATGACCCGCCGCCTCGCACGCCTACCACAACACCAACCACAAGATCCAAAACAGCCTCTATAGCAGCCCAAAAGACTCACGGCCCCGTGCCTGCCGGAACGCCGCTGCTCGTGGCTTGGCGAGCTATGGCTTTTCGAAGTCGGCGGGGAGGACGTGCTTCAGGGCCTTTCCGGTGGGGTTGCGGGGAATGCTCCGACGGGGCCCAGCGCGATCGGCCCGCCGATCAGCGAGGGTTGTTCGCCCAGCTTCCCGACGACCTCCTCCGCGCCCGCGCCGAACACCAGCAGCGAGGCCTCGGAGTCGGCCAGCACGTACCGCACCTCCGGCGCCACCGAGGCCGGGTCGACCGGCACGACCAGCGCCCCGAGCCGCAGCGCGGCGTAGCAGGCGATGCCGAATCCGTCGCTGTTGCCGGACATCAGCGCGATGCGGTCGCCCTTGCCGAGCCCCGCGGCGGCGAGCGCGTGCGCGGCCCGGTTCACGGCGCGGTCGAGCTCACCGTAGGTGTAGCGGCGCTCGCCGAAGATCAACGCGACGCGGTCCGGGCAGCGCCGTGCGCTCGTCGCGAGCATCCCAGCGATGGTTGCCATCGACCCTCCCGCAGGCTGACTGCCGACTCGCCGAGAAGGCTGACCAGCTCGCGCCGCTGTCCTCGGGAACGAGCACACGCGAACCCGTTCGGAGTAGCAGTCCTCGGATTGGGGCGGGGGTGGCGTTTTCGCGAAACCGTCGCCCGGCAGGCGTGGAGAACGCCGTTTTCGCGTGAAGACGGCGCTTCCCGAAGCCGAGGCGAGGTACCAATCCACGCAGCTCCAAGCGCGAAGCCACTTTCCCGCAGCAATTGGGAAATGGGCCCTCTCGCGGGTGTTCCTCGACGTGGTCGCGCGCGGGGCTCTCAGCTGTCCGGGTCGCCGAAGACCTTGCCGGGGTTGAAGATCCCGGCGGGGTCGAGGGCGTTCTTGACCGCGTGGTGCATGCCGATCACCGCCGGGCTGAGCTCGGCGTGCAGGCCCTTGCGCTTGAGCAGGCCCACGCCGTGCTCGCCGGTCACCGTGCCGCCCATGGCGATGGCATCGGCGACGATGTCGTCGAAGGCCCGCTGCGCGCGCAGCCGCGCCGCCTCGTCGCCGGGCTGCGTGATGATCAGCGGGTGCAGGTTGCCGTCGCCGGCGTGCGCGATGTTGGCGATCTGCGTGTCGTGCCGCTGCGCCGCCGCCTCGATGCGGCCCAGCATCTCCGGCACCTTCGCCCGCGGCACGCAGACGTCCTCGGTCAGCACCGGGCCGAGGCGCTCCAGCGCCGGATACGCCAGCCGGCGCGCGGCGAACAACGCGTCCGCTTCGTGCTGGTCGGTGGAACGGGCGCTCCAGGTCGCACCGGCCTCGTCGAAGCAGCGCAGCAGCGCGTCGACCTCCTGCTCCCCCGCCGCGCCTGGCGTGTCGGAACGGCCGAGCAGCAGCACGTTCGCCTCGGCGCTGAGGCCCATGTTCTTCCACTCGTCAACGGCCTTCAGGCAGTGCTGGTCGAGCAGTTCCAGCGCCGACGGCACGATCCCGGCCGCGGCGACCGCGGCCACCGCTTCGCCCGCCGCCACCAGCGAATCGAAGTACCCGACCACGGTGCGCTCCGGGGCGCGCAGGCCGGGCAGCAGCTTGACGGTGATCTCGGTGATCACGCCGAGCGTGCCTTCCGAGCCCACGAACAGCCCGCACAGGTCGTAGCCGGCGACGCCCTTGGCGGTGCGCCGCCCCAGCCGCACCACCTCGCCGTCGCCGACGACGGCTTCCAGGCCGAGCACGTAGTCGCGGGTCACGCCGTACTTCACGCAGCACACGCCGCCGGCGTTGGTGGCGACGTTGCCGCCGATGGTCGACCACGGCGAGCTGGCCGGGTCCGGCGGATACCAGGCGCCCTGCTCGCGGCAGGCGGCGCGCAGATCGTCGTTGACCACGCCGGGTTGCACCACGGCGAGCTGCTCGCGCGGGTTGATCTCCAGGATCTCGTTCATGCCCTCGAAGGAGATCAGCACGCAGCCGTCGATCGCGTTCGCGCCGCCCGACAGGCCGGTCCCGGCGCCTCGCGGCACCACCGGAACGCCCAGCTCGGCGCAGATCCGCACCGCGGCGACGACGTCATCGGTGCTGGTCGCGCGCACCACCGCCAGCGGCTCGCCGTGCGGGGCCCACTCGGCCTCGTCGTGCGCGAAGCGGGCGACGGAGTCGGGGTCGGTCAGCAGCACCGGCTCGGGCAGTTCCGCGCGCAGCGCCGCGAGCGCCTTCTCCGCCGTGCCTGACATGCCGTCCTCCGTTTCGCCGCGATCCTTACTCACGTTAACCAACGCGGACGCCGCCCCCTGCGGTGAGGTCGTCAGCGCGACAGGGCGTCCAGCGTGAACTTCTCGGGGAAGGGCGAGCGCGTCACCGCCTGCTCCGCGGTGAGCTCTCCTTCCGCCACCGCCCGGCACAGCTCGGCCACGGCCGCCAGCTCGGCGCGCTGGCGCCGCACGAACTCACGGTCTACCGGCTCACCGTGCCCGGGCAGCACCACCGGCGCGTCCAGCGCGAGGATGCCGTCCAGCGCGGCGGGCCACCCCTGCGGGTACGCGTCACCGAACTGCGGCGGCGCGCCTTGCTCGACCAGATCGCCCGCGAACACGACGCCCGCATCCGGCACGTGCACGACCAGGTCGTGGTCGGAGTGCGCCGGTCCGAAGTGGAGCAGCGCCACGTCGCGCCCGCCGAGGTCGAGCACCGCCCGGTCGCCGACGAGGTTGTCGGGCAGCGCGATCCGCACCGCGGTGATGCGATCGGCGACCTCGTGCTCGCCCCGCTCGCGGTAGTTCCGAGCCCACTTCTCGCGCTGAACCGCACCCGTGGCCACGAGTTGGGTGCGGCACCGGTCGTGCGCCCAGACCTGGCACGGCAGGAACGCCTCGGTGCCGAAGCTGTGGTCGAAGTGCGCGTGGGTCAGGACCACCGACCAGGGCAGCGGCGTGACCTCGCGGACCGCCGCGGCGAGCTCGGCACCCTGTCCGGCGTCGCCACCGGTGTCGATGACGAGGCAGCGTTCACCGCCCACGACGAGGCCGACCGAGAGGTCCAGCTCCTCGTACCGACGGACCAGCACGCCGTCGGCCACGTCGATCCAGCGTCCCACTGCCCACCCACCTTGAAGTCACCACAGATCCCGACGACCAGCGCCACCCTGCCCCAGGACCAAGAGCGCCGTCGCTGCCTCGAAGACAGGTCATCCGCCGCGATTCTCCCCCAAGCCAGCCGATGCGCCCCAACGCCGTCCCCCACGCCCGGGCGCCAGTGCCCAGGTGAGTCCCCCAGGAAGCGCCCGATTTTGCCTGAAATCGGGAACTTCCGGCTCGGTCAGTGGTTCGCCGTGATGATGGCGTTCACCAGGTCCGCGCCCGGGAAGTCCATCATGATCACTCCGGTTCGCGGCAGGTCGTTGCCGGTCAGGTGTTCCAGGGCGTAGTCGTTGACGCCGCGGAAGCCGGAGGCGCCGCAGGCGACCGCGTTCGGGAACGCCGCCGGGCTGGAACCGCTGGAGAAGTTCAGGAACATCCGGCCGGAGTCGGCGGCCACGGTCTTGTCCAGGTGGTCGCGGACCTTGAACCACTTGTCGTCGATGTCGAACAGGGTCGGCACGTCGTAGGCGTCCTGGACGTACTCGCCCCACGTGTCGTTGTTGAACTGCCCGAGCCCGCGGCCCTCGTACAGTCCGCCGCCCGCGCCCTGCAGCGTCGCCAGCACGATCTTGCCGCGCGCCTGCCCCAGCGTCGGCATCTCGCCGCCCGCCGGGTCGAGCAGGTAGCCGCCGTTGGGATCGTTGTCGCGGTACCAGTCGAGGATCTGCGCCGTGTCGAGCTGGCTGTTCTCGTCTGTGCACGAGGTCATCTCGCCGGTGCACTCGGCTTTCAGCCGCATGAGTACCGTTTCGCCGGGATGCGCGGCCAGGAACTCGCCCGCCTCGCGCAGCACGTCGGAGAAGTTGGCGTTCTGGTAGAACGGCCCGTGGTGCAGGGTGAACCGGTCGTCATAGCGCCGCACGCGGATGTCGATGGCCCGGATGCCCGACTGCAGTTGCACGGACAGCGTTTCCGCGCTGTCGCCATGGTTCTCCTGCGTCTGGGTCAGCGAACCGCCGTGCAGCGACAGGGTTTGGTGGGTGCCTGGGATCGACAGCTTCGCGAGGCTGGCGTCGTCCGGCAGGCCCGCCATCCAGTCCGGGTTCGACGTCTCCGTGATGCTCTGGCAGTACGGCGCTGCGGCCGCGGTTCCCGGCAGGACCGCGACGGCCAGCGCCATCGTGAGAACCGCTGCCGCACGAGCCGATCTTCCTGGCATGCGCAAGAGAATCGCGTGCCAGCCGCGGCAACGGCCGGAATGGCGGGAAGTCGCCACCCGGCCGCGTGCCGGTCTCACGCCGCGAAGCGGTGCTGCCAGATCTCCCTGGACGGCTTGATCGGGTCGGCCACCACCGTCGGCGGCGCGTTCCAGATCCGGGCCGAGCGGTCGGCGGCGGTGTAGGCGGGCCAGCCCGGGTCTCCGATGGTGGCGAAGGAAACCCACGCCTTGCGCAGCTCGCCCGACAGTTCCTCGAAGTCCGGCGGAACCACGTCGCCGAACATCGACGCGGTGATCTCGCTTTCCGCTACGCCGAAGGTGAACGGCACGTCCAGCCCGTGGCATGCGCCGAGCACACCGCCGAGGCTCGGGGCGGGCCAGGAGAACTCGTACAGGTAGCTCCGGCCACCGGCGGCGGCCTGGCCCTCGGCCAGCCACGTCGACGGCATGCGGAACAGCTGGTCGCTGAGCATCGCGGTGAACAGCTCCGCGTCCTCGATGCCTGGGTACCCGACGCGGTACTCGTCCACCACCGATGGCGCCAGCCGCAGGCCCTGCGCCATCGCGGCCGGGTCCTTCGCCTCCGCGGGGAGCCCGATCGTGAACATCTTGGCCTCGTCGGTGTTGTACCCGCTGATCAGGTCCACGTCGCGAGCCGCGCCGGAACGCAGCGCCACCCACGGCAGCTCCGACAGGACCTCCCCGTCCAGGACCACCGCGTAGGCCGTGGAGTTCGTCCAGGCCGCACGGTCGGCGTCCATCTCCCGCATCACCGGGGTCTGCGCCGCGTGGATCGCCTCGGACGGCACCGCGCCCAGCGCCTCGGCGGTGGCCGGCACGCCCAGCCCGCCGGTGATCAGCTCGCCGATCTTGCGGGCCTCGTCCTCGCCGCAGAACAGCGAGCCCAGGCTCTGCGCGATGCCGCGGCGGAAGAGCCCCTGCCCGGCCGAACCGGCCACCAGCGCCGCCACCGAGGTCGCCCCGGCCGATTCGCCGAAGATCGTCACGTTACCCGGGTCGCCGCCGAACGCCGCGATGTTCTCCCGCACCCAGCGCAACGCCGCGAGCTGGTCCAGGATGCCGCGGTTGGCCGGGGCATCCGCGACCCAGCCGAAGCCCTCGTAGCCGACGCGGTAGTTCACCGTCACCACGACCACGCCGCCGCTCGCCAGCCGCGTCCCGTCGTAAGCCGGGCTGTCGGTCGCCCCGCCCAGGTACGCCCCGCCGTGGATCCAGACCATGACCGGCAGGCCCCCGCCGAGATCCGGGGTCCAGATGTTCAGGCTGAGGCAATCCGTGCCGTCGCCGGGATTCCACAGCGGCGGCACGCCCGGCATGATCGCGGGCTGCGGCACCGAGGCACTGAACGCCGAGGCATCGCGCACGCCGACCCAGCGCTCGGGCGCGACCGGAGCCTGGAACCGGCGCGGGCCGTCCAACGGCGCCGCGTACGGGATTCCCTTGAACGCGCTGATTTCACCATCGACGGTGCCGCGCACGGCGCCGTGCTCGGTCCGCACCACAAGATCCATACCACCATATAACCAGGAAAACCGTGGCGGTGCGGGCGGATTGCTCATGACCGGTCGCCGAGTTCGGCCACCGCGAGCGGCAGCGCGCCGCTGAACTTCTCCAGGTCCGGCAGCGCGGCGCGGTTGGCCTGCACGCCGACGTGCACGGTGTCGCGGTACTGCGAGACCGCGATGGTCAGCGCCTGCCCGGCCGCCAGCGGGGCCACCGGATACAGCTCCGCCAACGCCGCCCCGCCCAAGGTCGCCGGGAAGTCCGGCAGCGGCACGTTGGTGATCACGGTGTCGAACAGCAGCGCGGCGCCCTGCCCGGCCAACGGGGCGGCCACCTGGTGCACGATCTGCGGCACCCGCCCGGCCAGCACCGGGAACGCGCCCGGCCCGCGCAGCGGACCCGCGCTCTTGTTGCGCCTCATCGCGTCCCGGATCGCCTGCAGCCGCGCCACCGGATCCGGCTCTCCCACCGGCAGATCGCACAGGTAGCCGGACAGCCGGTTGTTCCCGCGCGCGTCGTCGCCGCGCCGGCGGCAGACCGGGATCAGCGCCCGCACCGGCAGTTCGCCGACCGGATGCCCGCGCGTGGCCAGCCACCGGCGAAACGCCCCGGCGAGCACCGCGAGCACCACGTCGTTGGTGGTGCCGCCGTGCCGCGCGCGGATGCGCCGCAGGTCGGCGAGGTCGATCGGGATCAGCGCCACCCGCCGAGCCGTCGAAGGCGAAGCGCGCAACGGGGAATCCGGGACCGGCACCCGCATGTTGCGCACCACCGACGAGGCGATGCCCAGCGTTTCGCCGGATTTCGACAGGGTTCCGCGCACCGCCCCGATCAGTTGCCGCGGCCGCCGGAGCAGCTCCAACGGGCCGCCGCCGGGGCCGGGCGGTTCCTGCTCGGCGGGTGCGAAGCCGTCCAGCAGCGCCAGGCCCGTTTCGACGGCCTCGCGGCCATCGGCCAGGGCGTGGTGGAACTTCACCAGCACCGCGAACCGGTCCCCGTCCAGGCCGGTGATCAGGTGCAGCTCCCACAGCGGACGACGCCGGTCCAGCGGATCCGCGAGGAGCTCCGCGACCAGCCCGGCCAGCTCCGCCCGCCCGCCGGGCGAGGGCAGCTGGTGGCTGTGCACGTGCTCGGACGCGTCGAATTCCGGGGCTTCCGCCCAGTGGGCCTGGCCGGGCAGCCAGGACTGCCCGATCCGCAGCCGCAGCCGCGCGATCCGCTGCGCCCGCTCTGCCAGCAGCGCCACCAGCCGCAACCGGTCCGCCGGCTCCGGCGGCCGGAACACCGCGACCGCGCCGAGGTGCATAGGTGCGCTTTCCTGCTCCAGGCAGAGGAACGCCCAGTCGAGCGCGCTGACCTCGCTCGTCGTCATCATCGCCGCACCTCACCGCGCAATCCGAAAAGGGGTTTCGCAAACAATTCGAACTCGGCAATTCAGTCGGGCGGGTTACGGAACCGTTTCCGTTCCCGAAACACCGAGCGAGCGGCAGATCCGCGCGGCGAGCTGATCCGCGAGAGCGCCCGATGATCTTTCGAAAGGCGCGGGAAAAGATTCGTTCTCGAACGGTTCGGCGGCCTCGGAGCCGAGCGCACCACCGGGGCGGGCAGGGCCGGAAGACACTGGCGACAACGGCACTGACCTGCTCCTTCCTGTCTTGCGGACAGCGCTCGACGATGCCGAATGCCGACGCTTTCCGGTGCGTCGTTGCACTTCGGTCCGAATTGGACTGATCAATTACCCGGTTTCGGCCGAATTCGGCCGACCGGACCGCGAATGCGTCAACTCTAGCGAAAAACCGGATCGGATCAAAAAGATCGCAGCCTGGGCCGGTGAGTTCGGGACCCTTGATCGCTCCGTTGCGTGCCGAGCGCCCGCCACCGGTCACCCACATGCGGGTACGGCGACCGTGCGCGACGGCCCTGCCGACCGGCTTCGATGACACCGCGCACCGGGTCGGCCCGGATGCGCGTCCCGGGCCCGTGACCGACCTCACCCGGATTCCTGGCCACGACGAGGAGAAGCCCGCCGTCCCGATGGGACGGCGGGCTTCGACGGCGCAGGCGTCAGGCGGCTTTCAGGACGCCGTCGACCAGTCCGAGGTTGGCCACGACCTCACGGGTGGCCTTGGCCCGGTTGAGGCTGTAGAAGTGCAGCGCCGGCACGCCTTCGGCGATCAGCTTCTCGCACAGCCGGGTGGTGATCTCCAGCCCGGCCGCCCGGAAACCGGCCGCGTCGTCGCGCAGCGGATCCAGCACCGCCGACACCTCGTCCGGGATCGTCATGTTGCTCAGCTGCGTGGTCATGCCCAGCACCCGCGGGGTGGTGATCGGCATGACGCCCGGCAGCAGCGGCTGGTCGCAGCCGCGCTGCGCCAGCCGGTCCCGCAGCCGCAGGAAGTACTCCGGCTCCAGGAACATCTGCGCCACCGAGAAGTCCGCCCCGGCACGCAGCTTGTTGACCATGTGCAGGGTGTCGGACTCCAGGTCCGCCGAGCGCGGGTGCAGGTGCGGGAACGCCGCGACGCCCACGCTGAAGTCACCGCACTCGCGCACCAGCCGCACGAGCTCGTCGGCGTAGGTGATGCCCTCCGGATGCGGGATCCACTCGCCCATCGGGTCGCCCGGCGGGTCGCCGCGGATCGCCAGCACGTTGGTGATGCCCTCGGCCGCGTACGAACCGATGGCGTGCCGGAGTTCGGCGATCGAGTGGTTCACGCCGGTCAGGTGCGCCACCGGCAACAGGGTGGTGTCGCTGGCGATCCGGCCGGTGGTGCGCACGGTGCGGTCCCGACTGGACCCGCCCGCGCCGTAGGTCACCGACACGTACGCGGGGTCCAGCGGCTCCAGTTCCCGGATGGCCCGCCACAGCTGGCGTTCCTCCTCGTCGGTCTTCGCGGGGAAGAACTCCACCGAGAACACCGTCTTGCCGGGGCGCAGCCGGTCTATGACCCGAGTCATGGCCTGGTCTCCTTCTCAGCCGAGAAATCGATCAGTAGCGGTAGTGGTCGGGCTTGTAAGGGCCGTTGACGTCGACACCGATGTAAGCGGCCTGCTCCTTGGTCAGCTCGGTCAGCTTCACACCCAGAGCGTCCAGGTGCAGCCGCGCGACCTTCTCGTCCAGGTGCTTGGGCAGCACGTACACCTGCTTGTCGTACTCACCCGGCTTGGTGAACAGCTCGATCTGCGCGATCGTCTGGTTGGTGAACGAGTTCGACATGACGAAGCTCGGGTGCCCGGTGGCGTTGCCCAGGTTCAGCAGGCGGCCTTCGGAAAGCACGATGATCGAGTGCCCGTCTTCGAAGACGTACTCGTGGACCTGCGGCTTGATCTCCTGCTTGCGGATGCCGGGCACCTTCTCCAGGCCGGCCATGTCGATCTCGTTGTCGAAGTGACCGATGTTGCCCACGATCGCCTGGTGCTTCATCGCCGCCATGTGCTCCGCGGTGATGATGTTGAAGTTCCCCGTCGTGGTCACGAAGATGTCCGCGATCCCCACGACGTCTTCCAGGGTGGTGACCTGGTAGCCGTCCATCGCCGCCTGCAGAGCGCAGATCGGGTCGATCTCGGTGACGATCACCCGGGCGCCCTGAGCGCGCAGCGACTCCGCCGAACCCTTGCCGACGTCGCCGTAGCCGCAGACGACCGCGACCTTGCCGCCGATGAGCACGTCCGTGGCCCGGTTGATGCCGTCGACCAGCGAGTGGCGGCAGCCGTACTTGTTGTCGAACTTCGACTTCGTCACCGAGTCGTTGACGTTGATCGCCGGGAACAGCAGCTCGCCGGCCTTCGCCAGCTCGTACAGCCGGTGCACGCCGGTGGTGGTCTCCTCGGTGACACCCTTGATCTCGCCAGCGATCTTCGTGAACCGCTGCCCGTCCTGGGCGAGGCTGGCGCGCAGGGTCTCCAGGATGACCTTGTACTCGTCCGGGTCGTCCGCGCTCGGCTGCGGCACCACGCCCGCGGCCTCGAACTCCACACCCTTGTGCACCAACAACGTGGCGTCGCCACCGTCGTCGAGGATCATGTTCGGGCCCTGGCCGTCACCGAACTGGAACAGCTGGTCGGTGCACCACCAGTACTTCTCCAGCGTCTCGCCCTTCCACGCGAACACCGGCACACCCTCAGGCTTCTCCGGCGTCCCGTTCGGGCCCACCACGATCGCGGCAGCAGCCTCGTCCTGAGTGGAGAAGATGTTGCACGACACCCACCGGACCTCGGCACCCAGCGCGACCAGCGTCTCGATCAGGACCGCGGTCTGCACCGTCATGTGCAACGAACCCGCGACCCGCGCACCCTTCAACGGCTGAGAGGCCGCGTACTCCTCACGAGTCGACATCAGGCCCGGCATCTCGTGCTCGGCCAGCCGAATCTGGTGCCGCCCGGCCTCGGCCAACGCCAGATCCCGGACAGCGAACTCAAGGCCGTTGACCTTCTGCAACTTGACGCTCATGGTTTCCTTTCTCGATTTCCCATGCGGTTGCGGGTGTCTTGCGGGTGGATCAGGTGTTGAAGTACTTCGCCTCGGGGTGGTGGGCGATGATCGCGTCGGTGGACTGCTCCGGGTGCAGCTGGAACTCCTCGGAGAGCACCACGCCGATGCGCTCGGCCTCCAGCAGGTCGACGAGCTTGGCCCGGTCCTCGATGTCCGGACAGGCGCCGTAGCCGAAGGAGTACCGCGCGCCGCGGTAGCCGAGCTTGAAGAACTCCTGCACGTCGGCCGGGTCCTCCTCGGCCACCGAACCGCCGGAGGCCCACAGCAGCTCCCGCCGGACGCGGCGGTGCCAGTACTCGGCCAGCGCCTCGGTGAGCTGCACGCCCATGCCGTGCACCTCCAGGTAGTCCCGGTAGGCGTTCTTGGCGAACAGCTCGTTGGCGTAGTCGGCGATCGGCTGGCCCATGGTGACCAGCTGCACCGGCAGCACGTCCACCTGGCCGGTCCGCTCGGCCTGCTCGCGCGTCCGGAAGAAGTCCGCCAGGCACAGCCGCCGGTCCCGCTTCTGCCGCGGGAAGAAGAACCGGTGCCGCTCCTGGGCGTCCGGCTCGTCCTTGTCCAGCACCACGAGGTGGTTTCCCTCGGTCACGCAAGGGAAGTAGCCGTAGACGACGGCCGCGTGCTGCAGGATGCCCGCGGTGGACAGCTCGTCGATCCAGTGCCGCAGCCGCGGCCGGCCCTCGGACTCGACGAGTTCCTCGTAGGACGGTCCCTCGCCCTTCTTCGCGCCGCGCAGCCCCCACTGGCCGAAGAACGTGGCCCGCTCGTCCAGCAGCGCCAGGTAGTCGGCGATCGCGACGCCCTTGACCACCTTCGAGCCCCAGAACGGCGGCGTCGGCACCGGCGAGTCGGCGTCCACATCGGACCGCGTGGTGTCGGTGTACTCCGGCTCGGGCCCCTGCTCCGCCTTGCGCTTCTCGGCGATCCGCAGCGACCGCTCGCGGCGGGCCTTGCGCTCGGCCTTCTTCTCCTGCTCGGCCGCATCGTCAGCAGGCGCGTCACCGCGCTTGACGGACATGATGCGGTCCATCAGGTGCAGGCCTTCGAAGGCGTCCTTCGCATAGCGCACGTCGCCCTGGTAGACCTCGTCCAGGTCGTTCTCCACGTAGGACCTGGTGAGCGCCGCCCCACCCAGCATCACCGGGTACTTCTCGGACATCCCCCGGGAGTTGAGCTCCTCCAGGTTCTCCTTCATGATCACCGTGGACTTCACCAGCAGCCCGGACATGCCGATGGCGTCGACCTTGTGCTCCTCGGCGGCGTCCAGGATGGCGTTTATCGGCTGCTTGATGCCGATGTTGACCACGTCGTAGCCGTTGTTGGACACGATGATGTCGACGAGGTTCTTGCCGATGTCGTGCACATCGCCCTTGACGGTGGCCAGCAGCAGCTTGCCCTTGCCGCCGGAGTCGTCCTTCTCCATGTGCGGTTCGAGGCAGGCGACCGCGGCCTTCATGACCTCGGCGGACTGCAGCACGAACGGCAGCTGCATCTGCCCGGAACCGAACAGCTCGCCGACGACCTTCATGCCGGCCAGCAGGTTCTCGTTGACGATGTCGAGCGGCTTCTTCTCCTTCATCGCCTCGTCGAGGTCGGCCTCCAGGCCGTTGCGCTCGCCATCGACGATCCGCCGCTCCAGCCGCTCGAACAGCGGCAGCTTGGCCAGTTCCTCGGCCCGCGAGGCGCTGCTGGACTTCGCGGTCTTGCCTTCGAAGAGCTCCATCAGCTTCTGCAGCGGGTCGTATCCCTCGCTGCGCCGGTCGTAGACCAGGTCGAGCGCGACCTCCCGCTGCTCGTCCTGGATCTTGTTCATCGGCAGGATCTTCGAAGCGTTCAGGATCGCGGTGTCCAGGCCGGCTTCCCGGCATTCGTTGAGGAACACCGAGTTCAGCACCTGACGTGCCGCCGGGTTGAGCCCGAACGAGACGTTGGACAGGCCGAGCGTGGTCTGGACGTCCGGATGGCGCTTCTTGAGCTCCCGGATCGCGTTGATCGTCTCGATGGCGTCCTTGCGGACCTCTTCCTGGCCGGTGGTGATCGGGAAGACCAGGCAGTCGATGATGATCGCGGACTCGTCCAGACCCCAGTTGGTGGTCATGTCCTCGATCAGCCGCTCGGCGACCCGCAGCTTCCACTCGGCGGTGCGCGCCTGGCCTTCCTCGTCGATGCAGGTCACCACGACGGTGGCACCGTGCTCGACGACGAGCTTCATCACGCGCTCGTACCGCGAGCCGGGCTCGTGACCGTCCTCGTAGTTCACCGAGTTGACCGCGCACCGGCCGCCCAGGTGATCCAGACCGGCCTCGATCACGTCCGGCTCCGTGGAGTCCACCATGATCGGCAGGGTCGAGGAGGTGGCCAGGCGCGACGCCAGTTCCCGCATGTCGACCGTGCCGTCGCGACCGACGTAGTCCACGCACAGGTCCAGCATGTGCGCGCCTTCGCGCGTCTGGGACTTGGCGATCTCGACGCAGTCGTCGTAACGGCCTTCCAGCATCGCCTCGCGGAACGCCTTGGAACCGTTGGTGTTCGTGCGCTCACCGATGTTGAGGATCGACGCGTCCTGTTCGAACGGCACCGCCTGGTACATCGACGAGATCGACGGGATGTGCTCCGGCTCGCGCACCTGCGGCGTCAGCGAGCCGACCGCCTCGGCCACGGCGCGCACGTGCTCGGTCGTGGTGCCGCAGCAGCCGCCGACCAGCCGGGCGCCGAAGTCGTTGACGAACCCGACCAGCGCCTCGGCCAGCTCGTCGGGCTGCAGCGGGTACACCGCGCCGTTGGGGCCGAGCTGGGGCAGACCGGCGTTGGGCATCACCGAGATCGGGATCCGGGAGTTCTGCGCCAGCACCCGCAGGTGCTCGCTCATCTCCGCCGGGCCGGTCGCGCAGTTCATCCCGATCAGGTCGATGCCCAGCGGCTCCAGCGCGGTCAGCGCCGCGCCGATCTCCGAGCCGACCAGCATCGTGCCGGTGGTCTCCACCGTGACCTGCGCGATGATCGGCAGCCGCCGGCCGGCCTGCTCCATCGCCCGCTTCGCCGCCACGATCGCGGCCTTGGTCTGCAGCAGGTCCTGCGAGGTCTCCACCAGCACCACGTCGATGCCGCCGTCGAGCATGCCCAGCACCTGCTCGACGTAGGCGTCGCGCAGCACCGGGTAGGGCGCGTGGCCCAGCGTCGGCAGCTTCGTGCCCGGCCCGACCGAGCCGAGCACGTACCGCGGCCGCTCCGGCGTCGAGTACTCGTCGGCGGCCTCGCGGGCCAGCACCGTGCCCGTTTCCGCCAGCTCCCGGATCCGCTCCGGGATGTCGTACTCGCCGAGGTTGGCCAGGTTCGCGCCGAAGGTGTTGGTCTCGATCGCGTCCGAGCCCGCCTCCAGGTAGCTGCGGTAGATCGACGACACCACGTCGGGCCGGGTGACGTTCAGGATCTCGTTGCAGCCCTCCAGGTTGGCGAAGTCGTCCAACGTCAGGTCGAACGCCTGCAACGCGGTGCCCATGCCGCCATCGGCGACGAGAACGCGCTCGCCGATGGCGGTCAGGAACCCGCTCGGATCGTTCTGCCGGTCTGCCATGCCCCTGCTACTCCCCGTTCTCAGCCGAGCTTCGGCTGGACCTCGGCCGCGGCGGCGTCACCGTACGCCTCGGCGATGCGTGCGACGAACGAGTCGCGCTCCACCTGGTACTCCTGCGGCCCGTCGGTCTCCAGCGAGACGGTCGCCAGCGTGCAGCCCAGCTGCAGCGAACGCTCCAGGCCGAGATCGTGGTTCAGCCCCGCCAGGAACCCGCTGCGCAGCGCGTCGCCGACGCCCGTCGGGTCGCCCTTGCGCAACTCCTTGGGCGGCGCGACCTCGATGGTCGGCTCCGACTTGGACTCCACCTGCACGCCCTTCGGGCCCAGCGAGGTCACCCAGAGGCCGACGCGCTCCAGCACGTCGCCGTGCGTCCAGCCGGTGCTCTGCAGCAGCAGGCCGTGCTCGTACTCGTTGGTGAACAGGTACTCCGCGCCCTCGACGAGCTGGCGGATCTCGTCGCCCTCCATCCGGGCCAGCTGCTGGCCGGGGTCGGCGACGAACCGGTAACCGCGGTCCCGGCACTCCTGGGTGTGCCGCACCATCGCCGCCGGATCGTTGGGCGAGATCACCACCACGTCGAGGCCGCCCAGCCGGTCGGCGACCGGCTTGAGCTCGATCTCGCGGGCCTCGGCCATCGCCCCGGCGTAGAACGAGGCGAACTGGTTGTGGTCGAGGTCGGTGGTGCAGATGAACCGCGCGGTGTGCTTGGTGCCCGAGACGTACACCGACGCGGTGTCCACCCCGTGCCGCTCCAGCCACCCGCGGTACTCGTCGAAGTCCTGGCCGACGGCGCCGACGAGGGCCGAGCTGACGCCCAACTGGCCGAGACCGAAGGTGATGTTGGCCGCGATGCCGCCGCGCCGCACCTCCAGGTCGTCGACCAGGAACGACAGCGACACCTGGTGGAGCCGATCGGCGACGAGCTGATCGGTGAACCTACCGGGATAGGACATCAGGTGGTCGGTGGCGATCGAACCGGTCACCGCAATCCGCACTGCTTTACTCCTTCACCAGGGCCGGCTGCCGCTGCGGCACCGGCCTTTGAAGCTCCATTGGACCCCGTCGCCGCCACGACGGACTGCGGGGCGCGGTCAGCACGCCCCGCAGTCTGCCGCCACGGCTACCGCAGGTCGACGTCAGATACCGGCGACGCTCTTCAGCGCCTCGGCCCGGTCGGTGCGCTCCCAGGGCAGGTCGACGTCACTGCGCCCGAAGTGACCGTACGCTGCCGTCTGGGCGTAGATCGGCCGCAAGAGGTCCAGGTCACGCACGATGGCGGCGGGCCGCAGGTCGAAGACCTCGTTGACCGCGGCCTGGATCTTGACCGGGTCGACGTTCTCGGTGCCGAAGGTCTCGACGAACAGGCCCACCGGCGCGGCCTTGCCGATCGCGTAGGCGACCTGCACCTCGATGCGGCTGGCCAGGCCCGCCGCAACCGCGTTCTTGGCGACCCAGCGCATCGCGTAGGCGGCCGAGCGGTCCACCTTCGACGGGTCCTTGCCGGAGAACGCGCCGCCGCCGTGACGGGCCATGCCGCCGTAGGTGTCGACGATGATCTTCCGGCCGGTCAGGCCCGCGTCGCCCATCGGGCCGCCCACCACGAACCGGCCGGTCGGGTTGACCAGCAGCCGGGTGTCGGCGGAGTCCAGGCCGACCCGCTCGATCTCCGGGTCGATGACCTTCTCCTTGATGTCGCCGGCCAGCATGCCCTCGAGGTCGATGTCGGCGGCGTGCTGCGTGGACAGCACCACGGTGTCCAGGCGAACCGGCTGGTCACCGGCGTACTCGATGGTCACCTGCGTCTTGCCGTCCGGCCGCAGGTACGGCAGCACGCCGTCCTTGCGGACCCGGGTCAGCCGGCGCGACAACCGGTGCGCCAGAGCGATCGGCAGCGGCATCAGCTCGTCGGTGTCGGTGCAGGCGTAGCCGAACATGAGGCCCTGGTCACCGGCGCCCTGCTTGGCGATCTCGTCGATCACGCCCTCGACGCGGGATTCGTGCGCGACGTCCACGCCCTGGGCGATGTCCGGCGACTGGGAGCCGATCGCCACGTTCACACCACAGGAGGCACCGTCGAAGCCCTTGGCAGAGGAGTCGTAACCGATCTCCAGGATCTTCTCCCGCACGATCGTCGGGATGTCCGCGTAAGCGTCGGTGGTCACCTCGCCGGCCACGTGCACCTGACCGGTGGTCACCAGCGTCTCCACCGCGACCCGCGACCGCGGGTCCTGGGACAACAACGCGTCCAACACGGCGTCGCTGATCGCATCGCAGATCTTGTCCGGGTGCCCCTCGGTCACCGATTCACTGGTGAACAACCTGCGGTTGATCTCACTCACGACTGCTCCTCACCTCACAGCTGATGCAGCACTGATCCTTGCGTACGGTAGTGACGATTTCCGGAAGGGGGTCTGAGACTGTTTCAGACTCGTCTTGGGCACGGTGCCGGTAGCGGCCCCCTGCGGGAGTTACGACCGCCGCCTGCGGCTGCGTACGTGGGCTAAGCGGCTGCGCCGCTTCGAAGACAACCACCGAACCCATCCCCCACATCGTTCTCAGGCGCGGGCGTGGATGATGCCCCAGGCGAGGCTGCCCGCCTTGCCACCGGCGACCCAGTTCTTCAGACCGGTCTTCATCTTGGTGCGGTATTCGTCGCTGATCCGGTCCGCCAGCTCCGCTTCCCGGCCCTCCAGTACTTGTAGAACGCGCCCATAGTGCACGGCTAGGAACTCGGTCAGGTCTTCGAAGTCGAAGTTCTGCAGACCGAGGCGGGCGAGTTCGCGGCGGTAGAAACCGGGCGAGCCCATCGTGTCCAGGTTCAGCCGGTCCAGGATCGGCCCGAGATCCTTCGGCTTGGCGCCGTCGGCGGCCATCGGGTCGGTGAAGATGAAGGAGCCCCCGCCCATGAGCACGCGGGACACCTCCTCCAGGACCCGCTCCCGGTCGCCGCTGTGCAGGATCGCGTCCTGCGACCAGACGATGTCGAAGGCGTTGTCCTGGAACGGGATGTCCTCGAAGGAACCGTCCTTGACCTCGATCAGCTCGTCCAGCCCGGCGGCCCGGTTGAACTCGAGGTTCCGGGCGTTCTCGACCTCGCTGAGGTTCAGGCAGGACACCTTGCAGCCGTAGGTCGCGGCCAGGTAGCGGGCCGCGCCGCCGTAGCCGGAGCCGATGTCCAGGATGCGGGTGTCCGGAGTGATCTCGACCTTGGCGGCCATCCGCTCCACGGTGCGCCGCGAGGCGCTGTCGATGTCCTCGTCCGGCGTCTCGTAGAGGCCGATGTGAATGTCGTTGCCGCCCCAGACGTGGTAGTAGAAGTTGTCCGCGTCCTCGGAATTGTAGTAATCCCGCGCGGTGTGCACCGCGGTGGAGTACACATCGGAGAGTTCTTCGTCCGGCCGGTACTTCTTCTCGGCGACGTGGATGAAGAAGTCCGGTTCGGCGTCGTGGTAGGTCTCCTGGAAATCACCGTAGGTGTCGATCCGCTGGAAACCGACCTCGCGCATGAGCCGCCGCATGTAGTTCTTCCGCAGCGGGTACATGTTCAGGAAGAATTCAGATTTGTCCGGGAACGTGTACTTGAACCGCGCCAGGCCCTCGTCGACGTAATCGGGCTCCGCGGAGACGTCCTCGCCGGCGTAGTAGTAGGTGTGCTTCGACGAGAATCCGTTGTCCAGAATCGAGTCGTAATTGCGCTGGTCGATGATCAGCACGCCGTCGTGCTTGAGCATCGCGTAGAACTCGGCGAGCGCTTTGCGCCGATCGCGTTCGGAGAACAGGTGGGTGAAGGAGTTGCCGAGGCAGATGATTGCGTCGTATTCGCCGTGGACGTCACGATTCAGCCAGCGCCAGTCGGCGTGCACCACTCTCAGGATGTGTCCGCCGTAGGTCAGGCCGTTGCTGAACGCCTTGGCGAGCATCTGCGGGCTGCCGTCCGCGCTGACCGCCTCGAAGCCCTCCTCCAGCAACCGCACGGAGTGGAACCCGGTGCCGGTGGCCACGTCGAGCACCGAGCGGACGCCGCGGGCTTTGAGCTGGTCGACGAAGAACGAGCCCTCGCTCTGGTAGCGCTTCTTCCAGTCGATCAGCTCATCCCACTTCTCGACGAAACCGCCGACGTATTCGTACGTGTAGTGGTCCGATTCACGGACTTCCAGCGGGTTCTCGCCGAACACCTGCTCCTCGCGCGCCACCAGATCAGCGGTGTCCTGAGATCCGGGATGCTCGCTCGAGGCAAGGTCGTCCACGCTCTTCGCCATTCTTCACTCCCACCACTCACGTTGGTCATGCGCCACCACGGAACTCGGGTACGCGCAAATCCGTGCCCCGAGCTCGTCTCGTGGCCGTGTCGGGTCGCCACTGCGAAAAAAGGCAACGCCCTGTACCGGCGTGGGCGGCCGAGAAAAGCTCAAGGCCGCGACACCTACGCCGATCACCTTCCAGTCGGCATCTTTGCCAACTGGCGCTGACGCGATATTTGTGCGTCGGTTAACTAACCTAGGCGAAGTAGATCGCAAAGCAAGCGTACAAACGTGTGACGCTAATCACCGGAATGCGATGATTGCGTGATTTCCACTGTCACCCTGGGTGAATAAATGCACCGCTACCTGCGCCGATTCGGCGCATTTTCAGGGGGTGCAACGATCACGCAAGTGCAGAACGTCAGCAAACTGTGTATACTGACGCGCACTTTGCCGTACCACAACAACTGCAAATTACACAACCGCGGTTCCCGCCAAATTTCTGAAGACTGGGCAACGCGGCGGTTGACTTTTTCTCTTTTCATCGAGTTCATCGCGGCGCGGAGCACAGATGTTACGGTGCCCGCCTCACGCATGCGAGCCATTTTTCCGCGCCGGATCCGGCCCACCGGC
The DNA here is from genome assembly GCF_040655595.1 of Saccharopolyspora sp. NPDC050389. Classification (NCBI taxonomy): domain Bacteria; kingdom Bacillati; phylum Actinomycetota; class Actinomycetes; order Pseudonocardiales; family Pseudonocardiaceae; genus Saccharopolyspora; species Saccharopolyspora sp. NPDC050389. Next base: position 23,402 of record NZ_JBFAKG010000085.1, on the reverse strand, counting down.
CGCCGGCCACCGCCCTCCCCCATCAGGCCTGCTTCACGCTCCCCCGTCGGGACGATCGGCGGAAAACTTCCTCGCCGCATCGGCCCTGGGGAAGTGTGGCACGCGCCCCCGGCGCGTGCCACCGCAGCAACGCCCTGCTCAGCCCTTCAGCTCGGGGAAGTCCTCTTCGCGGTATTCGCGATTTTCACCGCCGGATCCGTCACCGGGTGCTCCCCCGGACCGGTGCAGTTCATCCTCCCGGCCGCGCAGTTCGACGCGGCGGATCTTGCCGGAGATCGTCTTCGGCAGCTCGTAGAACTCCAGCCGCCGCACCCGCTTGTACGGGGCCAGGTGCTCGCGCGCGAAGTGCAGGATGGACAGCGCCGTCTCCCGCGTCGGCTGGTGCTGCCCGGCCAGCACCACGTACGCCTTGGGCACCGCGAGCCGGATCGGGTCCGGCGACGGAACCACCGCCGCCTCTGCCACCGCCTCGTGCTCCAGCAGGACGCTCTCCAGCTCGAACGGCGAGATCCGGTAGTCGGAGGCCTTGAACACGTCGTCGGTGCGGCCGACGTAGGTGATGTAGCCGTCGGCGTCCCGCGATCCGACGTCGCCGGTGTGGTAGTGACCGCCGCGGGTCACCTCGGCGGTGCGCTCGGTGTCGTCGGCGTAGCCGGTCATCAGGCCCACCGGCCGCGGTTGCAGCGCCAGGCAGATCTCGCCCTCCTCGGCGGGCTCCCCGGTGACCGGGTCGAGCAGGGTCACCTCGAAGCCGGGCAGCGGGCGGCCCATCGAGCCGGGCCGGACCGGTTGGCCGGGTGTGTTGGCGACCTGCACGCTGGTCTCGGTCTGGCCGAAGCCGTCCCTGATGGTCACCGACCACGCGCGCCGCACCTGCTCGATGATCTCCGGGTTCAGCGGCTCACCCGCACCGACCACTTTGGACGGTGGCGTGGCCAGGGTGCCGAGGTCGGCCTGGATGAGCATCCGCCAGACCGTCGGCGGAGCGCAGAAGCTGGTGATGCCGCAGCGCTGCATCTGCGCCATCAGCCCGGCCGCGTCGAACCGGGTGTAGTTGTAGATGAACACCGTCGCCTCGGCGTTCCACGGCGCGAAGACGTTGCTCCACGCGTGCTTCGCCCACCCCGGCGAGGAGATGTTCAGGTGCACGTCGCCCGGCTCCAGCCCGATCCAGTACATGGTCGAGAGGTGGCCGATCGGGTAGGACACGTGGGTGTGCTCAACGAGTTTCGGCTTCGCCGTGGTGCCGGAGGTGAAGTAGAGCAGCATCGGTTCGTCGGCGCGGGTGGGGCCGTCCGGGGTGAACTCCGCACCGGCCGCCGAACTGTCCGCATAGGACTCCCAGTCCGGCACCGGGTCGCCGACCGCGATGCGGGTGTAGTCGCCGGGCACGTCGTCGAACTTCGCCGCGTCGGCGGCGGTGGTGACCACGTGCCGGGCCCGGCCGCGGTCGATCCGGTCGCGCAGGTCGGCCGGCCCGAGCAGCGGGGTCGCCGGGATGATCACCGCGCCCAGCTTCATCGCGGCCAGGATCGTCTCCCACAGCTCGACCTGGTTGCCGAGCATCAGCACCAGCCGGTCGCCGCGGGACACGCCGAGCCCGCGCAGCCAGTTGGCGACCTGGTTGGAGCGGCGCGTCATGGCGCGGAAAGTCACCTGGTGTTCGCTGCCGTCGGCGTCGACGATCCACAGCGCGATTCCGTCCCGCCGCTCGCCGATCGTGTCGAACCAGTCCAGCGCCCAGTTGAACTCGGCCGGTTTCGGCCATTCGAAATCGCGGCGCGCGGTTTCGTAGTCCTCGCGGTGCCGCAGCAGGAAGTCCCGGGCGGTGCGGAACACCTCCGTCGCGGTGCCTTGCTGGGCTGAGGAATAACCGGTCACGTGCACACCCTCCTGGACTCGGCAGCTTCGCCCGATCGCTTGAGCGGGCCAATAACGTAACCTCATGGGCCCTACCGATCCACGCCGCTTGCTCCGATTTGCGGGCGCTCTTTCGGCCGCGTTGACTGTGCGTGCGTTCATGGTCATTGTTGTCGGTTGATGGTGATTGCTTTTCGCCTTCTTCGGCAAGTCGGTCTGGAGGCAATCGTGCTGCTGCGCGCCCTGCTGCTCACCACGCTGTTGGCCACCGTCTCCGGGATTCCCGCGACCGCCGCCGTGGCCGCCGACCCGTGGCGCCCGAAACCACCACCGCTGGCCACGCCGTGGACCGACGAGGCCGGCCCGGACAACGCCCTCCCCGAATACCCGCGCCCGCAGCTGACCCGCGAGCGCTGGCTGAACCTCAACGGATTGTGGTCCTACGGCGGCGGATCGACCCCGCCGGCGGCGGCGACCGAGCAGATCCTGGTGCCCTTCCCGCCGGAATCCGGGCTTTCCGGCATCCAGCGCCACGACGACCACATGCTGTACCGGCGGACCTTCGCGGTGCCGCCGGACTGGTCGGGGCAGCGGCTGCTGCTGCACTTCGGCGCGGTGGACCAGAAGGCCGAGGTGTCGGTCAACGGCCGGACCGTGGCGGTGCACGAGGGCGGCTACACCGGGTTCAGCGCCGACATCACCGACGCGCTGCGCCCCGGCGCCGACCAGGAGCTCGCGGTGGCCGTCGAGGACCGCAACGACGCCAACCCGTACCCGGTGGGCAAGCAGCGCAACGAGGCGGGCGGCATCCTCTACACCGGCGCGTCCGGGATCTGGCAGACGGTCTGGCTCGAACCGGTGCCCGATGCGCACATCGCCAAGCTCGACATCACCCCGGATCTGCGCGGTTTCGACCTGACCGCCCGCACTTCGGCGCGCGCCGGGGAACGGGTCGAGGCGGTCGTCTTCGACGCCGATGGCCGTGAGGTCGGGCGCGCCGACGGCCCGGCCGACACGGCGCTGCGGCTGCCGGTGGCCGATCCGCACCTGTGGACGCCCGACGATCCCTACCTCTACGACATCGCGGTCCGGCTGGTCGGCGGCGACGGGCGCACCGTGGACGCGGTCGGCAGCTACGGCGGGTTGCGCACCGTCGAGCTGATCGACGACTCGCAGGGGCGGCCGCGGATGGCGCTCAACGGCCGGATCCTGTTCCAGCACGGGCCGCTGGACCAGGGCTACTGGCCGGACGGGATCTACACTGCGCCCACCGACGAGGCGCTGCGGTTCGACCTCGCCGAGACGAAGCGGCTCGGGTTCAACATGGTGCGCAAGCACGTGAAGGTCGAGCCGGCCCGCTGGTACTACTGGACGGACCGGTTGGGTTTGCTGGTGTGGCAGGACATGCCGTCGCTGCCGATCGACCTCGCCGACCCGCCCGGCAGCAACCCGCCGCCGGGCGAGGAGGCCCGCGCGCACTACCGCGACGAGCTCACCGCCATGATCGACCAGCTGCGCAGCGTCCCGTCCATCGTGGCCTGGGTGCCGTTCAACGAGGGCTGGGGCGAGTTCGAGACCGCCGAGATCTCTGACCTGGTCCGGCGCGCCGACCCGACCCGGCTGGTCAACGCCAACAGCGGGGTGAACTGCTGCTACTCGCTGCCGGACAGCGGCGCGGGCGACATCTACGACGACCACACCTACGTCGGCCCGGGCAGCCCGGAGGTGCGCGGCGAGCGCGCGTCGGTGGACGGCGAGTACGGCGGGCTGGGGCTCATCGAGGAGGGCCACCTGTGGCCCGGCGAGCCGGGTGCGTACGAGATGACCAACAGCCGCGCCGCGCTGACCGACCGCTACGCCGAGGTCAGCCGCGATCTGGCCCGCATCGTCGAGACCAACGGGCTGTCCGCGGCGATCTACACCCAGACCACGGACGTGGAGAACGAGGTCAACGGCTTCTTCACCTACGACCGCCGGATCCTCAAGCCCTACCTGGACGTCGTCCGCGCCCACAACCAGGCGGTGATCGACGCGGGCACGCCCTGACGACTGGCGACCCGGTCACCCACCGGCCACAGTGGATGGCGATCACGACCGGTCAACGCTCGGCCGGCGCGATTTCGCGAGAAGTCGCGCCGGGTGAACGTCGATTCTCGCGAAATTGCCACTCCCCAGGAGGTCCAGGATGCGACGTTTCAGCCGGCGGGCCGCGCTCGCCACCGCTGCCGGTGCGACCACCACCGCCGCTCTCGTCGGCGGCGCCGCCGCGCAGCCCGCCGATCCGGGCGGTCGGCGGACGGCGAACGGGCGGCTGTACGAGATCCGCTCCGGGCGGCAGCGGGCCGTGATCGCCGGGGTGTCGGCGACGCTGCTGTCCTGGCAGGTCGACGGCGTGGAAATGCTGCTGACGCATCCGGCCGACGACGTCGGCGAGGGCTACCAGGGCAAGACGATCCTGCCGTGGCCCAACCGGATCGACCACGGCCGCTACTCCTTCGGCGGCGAGGAGTTGCAGGTCGCGATCAACGAGCCGGAGCGGGACGCGGCGCTGCACGGGCTGATGAGCTTCGTGGAGTGGCAGCCCGCGCGGCACCGCGCCGACGGCGTCGTCCTGGAGTACGTGCTGCCGCCGGACTACGGCTACCCGTTCCGGCTGGCGTTCCGGATCGAGTACTCAGTGGACGCCGCCGGGGTGCGCAGCACGTTGAGCGCCAAGAACATCGGCGACACCGCCGCCCCGTTCGGCACCGCCAACCACACCTATCTCGGCGCCGGCGGGGACCGCATCGACGACATCGTCTTCGAGCTGCCTGCCGACACCTACTTCGTCGTCAACGATCGGTTGATCCCCACCGGCACGGCCCCGGTCGAGGGCACCGACTACGACTTCCGGTCGCCGCGCCCGATCGGACCGACCGAAATGGACACCGCGTTCACCGGGCTGAGCCGCGGCGCCGACGGCAGCGCGGTGGTGCGGTTCGCCCGCCCGGACGGCGTGACCGCCGAGCTCTGGGTCGACCGCACGCACCGCTACCTGCAGGTCTACACCGACGACAGCCCGGCGACCGACCGCCCGGCGCGGGCCGGGATCACCGTGGAGCCGATGACGTGCGCGCCCAACGCGTTCGTCACCGGCGACGGCCTGATCACCCTGCGGCCGGGCGAAACCCACCGCGGCACCTGGGGTTACCGCGTCGCGGACTGAAATCCGCTCGTGACCGTTCGTTCCGGTAAGAACCGGCGTGAACGCTCACGAGCCGTCCACGTCGTAGGCCTTGGCCAGGTCGTCGAGCACCAGGTTGGCGGCCTGCACGCCGATGCCCGACATCCAGGTCTCGTCGGGAACCGTGAACACCCGGTTGTTGCGGACCGAGTTCATCCGGGTCCACAGCGCGCTGGACTCCACAGCCTTCTGCTGGGTCTTCTCCGGGGACACCGCGGTGGTGACGAAAACGGTGTCCGCGTCGGCCATGTCGATGAGTTCGGGGCTGATCTCGTTGTCGAACTCGTCGGCGTTCTGCGACGGCGGCCGGGACATCCCGGCGTCGGCGAGGACCACGCCCGAGAAGTTCGACTTCTGGTAGAGCCGGATCTTGCCCGCCATGAAGCGGGTCACCGACACGGTCGGCGTCGTGCCGCCGTTCTTCGCGATGATCGCGTCGCCGATCCGCTTCGCCCGCGCCTCGTAGGCCTGCAGCGCGGCCTGCGCCTCGGTCTCCTTGCCGAGCGCCGCGGCGTGCACGGCGAGGTTCTGCTTCCACGGGAAGCCGGTCGTCTCGGTCATCACCGTCGGCGCGATCAGGGACAGCTGGTCGTAGAGGGCGTCGTGGCGCACCTTGTTGGTGAGGATCAGGTCCGGCTTGAGCGAGGCGATCAGCTCCAGCTTCGGCGCGTCGGACGGGCCGACCAGAGCGGTGTCGCCCAGCTTGTCCCGCAGGTAGGCCGGGAACGCCTCGCCGCCGGAGAGGTGCGGCGGGATCGCCCCGACCGGCGCGACGCCGAGCAGCGTCACCGAGTCCAGTTCGGCGGTGTCGAGGACGACCACCCGCTCCGGCTTCTTCGGGATGGTCACGTCGCCCTTGGCGGTGGCGATGGTCCGCGGGAAACCCGCTCCCGGCTCGGCTGCCGGCTCGGCACCGTTCGGCACGGCACCGCCGCAGGCCGCGGTCAGCGCCACCAGCCCGGCGGCGACCAGTGCGCCCATGGTGCGCGCGATCCGTCGTTGGATCATCGGGTTTCCTCTCGATCGGGGGTTGAACGTCGACGCCGCCGACGCACCCCCCGCGACCGGCGAAACCGCACGAACCCTAATTAGGCAAGCCTTCCCTGTTCAAGAGGCTGTGTTCTGGGTCCCACCGCTCGATGATCGTCCGGTTGGCGGGCCAGTAGAGTGACCGAGTGGCCGAGTACATCCAGATTCCGACTCCTGCCGGGAAGTTCGACGCCCTCACCGCCGGCCCCGAGGACGGCCGCCCGGTGCTCCTGCTGCACGGCTTCCCGGAAGCCGCGGTGCAGTGGAGCGAGCAGCTGTCGGTGCTCGGCGGCGCGGAATGCTTCGCGGTCGCGCCGGATCAGCGCGGCTACTCCCCCGACGTGCGCCCGGAGAAGGTCTCCGACTACCGGCTGGAGGAGCTCGTCGACGACGTGCTGGCCATCGCCGAGCACTTCGGCTGGCAGCGCTTCGACCTGGTCGGCCACGACTGGGGCGCGATCGTCGCCTGGGCGACCGCGGCGGAGCACCTGGACCGCATCCGCACCCTGACGGCGGTGTCGGTGCCGCACCTGGACCCGTTCGGCGAGGCGATGCGCACCGACGAGGACCAGCACCAGCGCTCGGCGTACATGCAGCTGTACCGGTCCTCCACCGCGGAGAAGACCATGCTCGCCGACAGCGCCAAGAAGCTGCGGCAGATCTACTACCCGGGCGTGCCCCAGCACCACGTCGACGACTACGTGCAGCGATTCACCGAACCGGGCGCGTTGACGGCGGCGCTGAACTGGTACCGCGCGCACCGCTTCGAGAACCACAAGATCGGCCCGGTCACCGTGCCGACGCTGTACGTGTGGAGCACCGAAGACGTCGCGATCGGTTCGACGGCGGCGCTCGCCACGGGCGACCACGTCACCGGCCCCTACCGGTTCGAGATGCTGGAGGACGTCTCGCACTGGATCCCGGAGGAAGCCCCGGACACCCTCACCCGCCTCCTGCTGCAGCACCTGGTGGCCCACCCGGAGTGACGGGCCTCGGGCGCTCAGTCCGCGCCGGGCAGGGCGTCGGCGAGGAACTGGACGAACTCGGCGCCGACCGCCTCGAACACCGCGCCCTCGTGGCCGCCGGGCAGGGAGGTGACCACCGGGGTGTTCGGGTACCGCTCGATCAGCTCGTTGATGCCGTCCAGGAACGGGTCCGAGTCGCCGGTCCACACGCCGACCGGCACGTCGCCGAGGTCGTCGAGGCGGCTCAGCGGGTCCACGGCCAGCCAGTCCTCCTCGGTGGCGAAGGCCTCCTTCTCCCGCATGCCTTCCCAGCTCACCTGCAGCGCGGGCGCGACCTCGCCGACCGCCGCGACCGGGTGACCGGCCAGGTTGCGGTCCGCCGCGTAGTTCAGCGCGCCGAAGCCGCCGGTGGAGATGCCCGCCACCGCGAACGGCCGGCCGTGGGCGTCGCCCATGCCGCGCTCGCGCAGCCAGCGCGGCAGCTCGTCCTGGAGCATGGCGGCGAGGTCGCCGTTGGCCGATCCGTCGTTCCAGTACGGGTTGTAGCCCCCGTCGAGGACGGCGAAGCCGAACGCCGGGATCGAGCCTTCGCGGTGCAGCCGTTCCAGCGAGGCCAGCGTGTCGTACGGGATCGGCGTGGGCCGGATACCGTCGCGGCCGTGCAGGTAGAGCACGATCGGCAGGTCCTCGGTGGATTCGAGCCCGTCCGGGTAGGCGAGGTAGAGCTCCACCGGGACGCCGCGGTGCTCGGAGTGCACGTACTCGGTTCGGATGACCGGCATGTCCTGTTCGGACAGCGCGGGCTCGACGACCGGCGCCGGTGACGGCGCGTCCGGGGCCGGTGGTGCTGCGCAACCGGCCAGGCCCGCGACCAGCAGCACTGACATCAGCAAGCGCCGGGAGATCCGTTCGCGCGCCACGTCACCTCCACCCGTCCGATTGGTCCGGTTCACCAGCCTAGCCACGCTCGTCGCTTGCTCGGACCGCGGGTGACGGAGAGCATGGCAGCCAAGATCCGTCCACGCGGACGGCAGCGAGATGCTTAGGAGTGGCACGTGAAGGGTTCCGAGAGCCTGCTGGCCACGGCGACCGCGGCCGGTGTCCAGGTCTGCTTCGCCAACCCCGGCACCACCGAGATCCCACTCGTCGAGGCGTTCGACCAAGTTCCCGGCGTGCGCGCGGTGCTCGCGCTTTCCGAAGGCGTGGTGACGGGCGCCGCCGACGGCTACGCGCGCATGACGGGCATCCCGGCGATGACCCTGCTGCACCTCGGGCCGGGATTCGCCAACGGGATCGCGAACCTGCACAACGCGCGCCGCGCCCGCACGCCCATGATCAACATCATCGGCGAGCACGCCACCTGGCACCAGCCCGCCGACGCTCCGCTGAACAGCGACATCGAGTCGCTGGCCGGGCCGGTGTCGGGCTGGGTCGGCCGCACCACCTCGCCGGCCGTGGCCGCCGCCGAGTTCGCCGAGGCCTACCGGGCGACGCTCGGGCAGCGCCTGCCCGCCACCCTCATCGCCGCCGCCGACCACATGTGGAGCCAGGGCGGCACGCCCGCCGCCGTCCCGGCCGCGCCGGCGAGGCCCGCGGTCGACGACCAGCAGATCGCCGCGATCGCGAAGCTGCTCACCGGCGGGCGCGGCCGAACCGCGCTGCTGCTGGGCGGGCATGCGCTGGGCGCCGAAGGCATCCGCACCGCGGCGCGAATCGTGGCGACCACGGGCGGTGAGGTCCTGGTCGAGCGCTCCCCGGCGCGCATCGAGCGCGGCCCGGACATCCCGTCCGTGCGGTCGCTGCCGTACTTCCCGGAGGACGTTCTCCGTTCCCTAGAAGGGTTTTCGCACCTGGTGCTGGTCGGCGCGCGGACGCCGGTGGCGTTCTTCGGCTACCGGGGCATGCCGAGCTTCCCGCTGCCCAACGACCTCAAGGTGCGCACCCTGGCCGACACCGACCAGGACGCCGTCGAAGCGCTGCGCGCGCTGGCGGACGCGACCGGCAGCGCGGCGGCCGAGCTGCCGAACGCGGAGCGTCCGCAGGTGCAGGCGCCGGAGGGGCCGTTGACGGCGGCGAGCATCGCGGCGGCGATCGTGCTCACCCAGCCCGAGCAGGCGATCGTGGTGAACGAAGGCATTTCCTCGGGGGCTGCATACCCGGCGATTGCCGCCTCCGCGCCGCCGCACACCGAGCTCACCAACACCGGCGGCGCGATCGGCATGGGCATGCCGGTGGCCACCGGAGCCGCGGTGGCCTGCCCGGACCGACCGGTGATCAACTTCCAGGCGGACGGCAGCGCCGCCTACACCGTCCAGGCACTGTGGACGCAGGCCCGCGAGGGTCTCAACGTCACCACGGTGATCTGCGCGAACTCCCGCTACGGGATCCTGGAGGCCGAGCTGCGGCGCGCGGGCGTCGCCGAGCCCGGTGCGGCGGCGGCGAGCATGACCAGCCTGGCGGAGCCCACAGTGGACTGGACGGCGGTGGCGCGCGGTTTCGGCGTGCCCAGCACCCGAGCGGCCACCGGCGAGGAACTGCTCGCCGCGCTCCGCAAGGCGCACGCCGAGCCGGGCCCCCACCTGATCGAAGCCGTGCTGTAGGGCCGAACCCCGGCCGTTCCAAACGCACCAGCCAGAACTGACCGTGAGTCCCTTTGGCCCCCAACCCAAAGGGACTCACGGACCCCCAGTGATCAGCCCGCGACGGGCATCCGCTCGTCGTCGAGCAAGCCGTGGCGCATCGCGAACGATGCCGCCTCCAGCCGGGAATGCACTCCCAGCTTCGTCAGCACCGACTGCACGTGCGTGCGCACCGTCGTCGGCGCCACCCCCAGCTGCTTCGCCATCGCCGTCGTGTGCGCGCCGCCGACGAGCATTCGCAGGCATTGCCGTTCCCGCTCGGTCAGGTGCGATGCGAGCCGCCGGGCGTCCGTGGTGCCCGCCAGGCGCGGTGCCCGCGAGGCCGCCAGTTCGACGACGACCTCGCCGTCCATGACCCCGCGGATCGCCCCGGCCAGCACCGACAGCCCGCACATCTTGTTCACGTATCCCGCCGCGCCCTTGGCCAGGGCGTCGCGCATGCCCTGCACGTCGCCGTCCGCGGTGAGCACCAGGATCTTGGTGCGCTCGCTCGCGTTGCGGATCTCGCCGATGGCTTCCAACGCGTCGCCGTCGCCGAAGTACCGGTCCAGCAGGCAGATGTCCGGCCGGTGCTCCCGGACCACCCCGGCGACGCCGGTCACGTTGTCGGCGGTTCCGACGATGCGGCAGCCGTGCCGCGGCAGCGTCGCTGCCAGCGCGTCGACGAAGATCGTGTGATCGTCGCCGAGTACCAGATCGACCATGTTCCCGTTCCCCCGCTCAGGCCGTGCAGCCGGTCGGGAACACCAGCAGCGCGCGAGTGCCGCCGCCCGGTGCCGGCTCGATCCGCAGGTCGGCCCCGCAGCGCTGCGCCAGCGCCAGCACGATGCCGAGCCCGAGCGATGACGATCCGCGCGGCCCGCGGCCGAACCCCGGCCCGTCGTCGGTGATCTCGATCCGCACCTCGCCGGGCTCGGCGCGGCGCACCGCCACCGCGACCCGGCCGCCGCTCCCGGCGGCGCGCACCGCGTTGTCCAGCAGGTTCGACGCCATCCGCCACAGCAGCGTCTGATCGGTGCGCAGCCGGACGCCCTCGTCGGCGTGCAGCGTGATCTCGGCCTTCCCGGACAGCGATTTCACCGCGACGAGCTGGGTCAGCAGTTCGCGCGGGGCGAAGGTCTCCTCGCTGGGCTGCGCGGCTCGCAGGTCCACCAGTTCCAGCAGCCGGTCCAGCTCCAGTTCCATCAGCTGCAGCCGGTGCGCCGCGTCGCCGGGCAGCGCCGGGTCGCCGCGCAACCCGTCCGCGAGATAGGACAGCGTCGCAAGACCGTGCCCGAGATCGTGCAGCAGGCTGTGCAACTCCGCGCCACCTCGCGAACTCCGCGTCCGTCCAGGCGATATCGCCGAATCGGTAATCGTGTGCACCTCGACTCCTCTCCCCCATCGGCAGTCTCGTGCTATCCGGCAAATCGGATGCCGTGCGCGCGGTGTTGCAGCTGCTGCGAAAAGAGGAGGACGACTACTCCACGTGCAGCAGGTGTCTGGGAGTCAGGCACGCGGAAGTGCTGTTCCCGCGGTAACCCGGCTACCGTCGGTCACCGGGCTCCGTACGCCTCGACGAGCGCCTCGGCCAGCGCCTCGGTGCGGTGGCGGCCGTCCACCCGGGTGCGCGCCGTCGCGGCGAGCCGGTCGGCGACGCCGGGCGAGTCCAGCAGGTGCGCGATCGCCGTGGCCAGCAGCTCGGGCCGCCGGGGCGGCACCAGCAGCCCGGTCTCGCCGGGCGCCACCACGTCGCCGACGGCGTTGACGGCGGTGGCCACCACCGGGACGCCGCACACCATCGCCTCGACGATCGCCAAGGGCAGGCCCTCGTACCGGCTGGGCAGCGCGAACACGTCGAACGCGGGCAGCAGCTCCGCGACGTCGTCGCGCTCGCCCGCCAGCACCACGCGGGCTCCGCTCGCGGCGATGCACGCGCGCATCCGCTCGGCCAGCTCGCCGTCGCCGATCCACACGCCGACCACACCGGGCCGGTTCAGCGCGCGCAGCGCCGTGACGAAGTCCTCCGGCGCCTTCTGGTAGGTCAGTCGGCCCACCGCGCCGACCACGACGTCGGTCGGCGCCAGCCCGAGCCGCTGCCGGGCACGCCGCCGGGCCTGTGCGGTGCGCGTCGGCGCGTCGTGGTCGACGGCCACTCCGATGGTGCGGATGCGGTCCGGCGCGAGCAGCCCGCGCCGCAGCGCCTCGACCGCCACGCCGCTGCCCACGCACAACGCGAGGTCGGTGATCCGGCCTAGGCCGCGTTCGATCTCGACGTAGCCGCGCCGCCGGAATCCGCTCTGGAACTCGTGGAACCCGAACCCGTGGTAGGTGTGCACGATCCGGCCGACAGCTGCGCGGTGCGCAGCGACGCGGCCCAGCGCACCGGCCTTCGAACAGTGGGTGTGCACGACGTCGAAGCGGCGCTGCCTCAGCAGCGTCGTCAGGCGGTGCAGGGCGAGCAGGTCGTGGCCCGGTGAGATCGGCGCGCGCAGCGCGGGCTCGACGATCACCTCCAGTCCGGCGGCCTCCGCGTCGGGCAGCAGCCCGCCGGACCCGGTGATCACTGCGATCCGGTGGGTGGCCGGGTCCAGCGCCTTCGCCCCGCGCAGGGCCAGCACTCCGGCGCCGCCCGCCAAGCGGGTGATCACCGTGGCCACCCGCAGCGGGCCGGCGCTCACGGCTCGCCGTCCGGCTCGCCGCGCAGGCCCGCGGCGCGGGCGACGCTGACCGCCTCCAGCTGGCTGTGCACCCGGAGTTTGGCCAGGATGCTGCGGGTGTGGGTGCGGACGGTTTCGGTGGAGATCAGCAGTTCTCCGGCGATCTGGGTGCCCCGCTTGCCGGCGACCATGCCGGCGAGCACGTCCCGCTCGCGGTCGCTGAGCGCGTCCAGCGGGCCGTTGCGCTGCCCCGCCCGCACGACGTCCTCGCGCAGTTCGCGCAGCACCACGCCGAGCAGCTCCGGTGGGTACCAGCTGTGCCCGCGGGGCACGCCGCGCAGCACCTCGGTCAAGCGTTCGATCCCGCGTTCCTTCGGCACCCACGCGGCCGCTCCGGCCCGCGCGGCGTCGACGGCCTGCCGGACGTCGCGAATCCCGGTCAGCACGACCACTTCCGCTGCGGGCCGGATCTCCTGCAGGCGTCGCACCAGGCGCCCGGCGCCGGCCGGCTCCACGTCGAGCGTGATCACGTCCGGCCGGGACTGCCGCACCAGATCGGGCAGCCTCGGGTCACCGGCCGGGCAGTGCCCCACGACCCACAGGTCGGGCACCTCGGCCAGCCGGGCGCTGAGCGCCTCGGCCAGCATGAGGTGGTCATCCACCATGAGCACCCGTACCACGTCCACGCCCCCCAGCCTGAACTCCCCGGACCGGCCGGGCCTCCTCCAACCGCATGAAAGCACCCTCCCGCGCCCGCATGGCGGTCTGATGGGTGATGGCCACCTTTTGCCGACATAGCCGGAGAAAATGCCCTTCACGTCTCACCTGGTCGGGGCCGTGCTCGGCTCGGCCGGGCTGACGGCGCGGCGGTCCGGGCTGCGCCACCGGCCGGACGAGCTGGACAGCCAGGCCGCCGGAATCGCGTACAGCGCGATGCCCGCGTCCAGCACCCGCAGCGCCAGGAAGAAGCAGGCGAACAGCAGGAACCTCGGCTGCCGCTGCAGCACGGCGACGATGCAGGTGAGCGCCAGATCCGGGATCACCACGCCGAAAAGCAGCGTCGGCAGCGACGCGAATCCGGCGACGAACTCGTGCACGTCGTGCACCACCGGTATCGCGAGCACGCCATCGAAGACGGCAGGCACGACGAGCACCAGCGCCACGAACGGCAGCAGCACCAGCATGATGCTGCTCGCCAGCATCTCCAACAGCAGCAACGCCAGCATCAAGGTGAACAGGTTGGCCCTCGGCGGGTGCCGCCGGACCGTCTGCCACAGGCCCAGCGCCCAGCGCTTGCACTGCTTCACGTAGTCCCCGAAGGCTCCCGGGTCCTGCGTGGTCGCCACCGCCAACGGCGTGAAACCGACCTTGCCGAGCCGCTTCTGGTACACCTCGAAGGTCATGTTGAAGTCCTCGATGACCAGACCCGGCGGGTTGACCTCGATGCGCGGCAGCACGTCCGCGCGGTACATGCTGGCGAAGCCGGGCACGATGTGGGTCGCGTTGGCCCGCCGCCAGGTCTGGCCGAACTTCAGCAGGTACTGCGTCATGGTGTAGATCCGCTGCCGGTGGAAGGCCACCAGCTTGCCGACCGGCCCGAGCGCGCGATCCCGCCACGACGTCCGGACGCAGCCCGCCACCGCGACCACCGCGGGATCGTCGAACAGCGGCAGCGCCGCCCGGAAGTACCCGGGCTCGACGTGCGTGTCGGCGTCCAGCAGCATCACGACCTCGAAGCGGTCGACCAGCTCGAACCGGCGGATCGCCTCCTGCAGCGCGCCGGCCTTGCCGACGTTGTGGGCCGTGCTGATCACGTTCACCCCGCCCGCTTCCGCGAGTTCCACCGTGCGGTCCGTCGAGCCGTCGGAGACCACGTGCACGTTCTCCGGCGGCACGAGGGCGGTGATCGCCCGGATGCTGTCGACGATGACGCGCTCCTCGTTGTGCGCGGCCATCAGCACGGCCACTTCCGCCACGCCCAGCCGCGTCGGGCGGCTGCGCCGGCGGTGGTAGCGGTGGCGGCCCACCAGGAAGTCCTGCTCCGGCGAAGCCACCCCGCCCCGGTGCCGCCACCAGCGCCGCGTCGAAGTCTCGAACAGGCGCATCAACCCGATCAGGCCCCACAGCGTGAAGTTGGTCCCGAACACCGCGATGGCCAGCACCCACCAGGGAATCATCCGAATCCTCCAAAGTGGATCGACCGCTCAGCTGTCCAGCGGGAGGCTCTGCTGCAGCTCCCGCCACGTCTCGGTGTCCTCGTAGCCGAACATCCACAGGTAGACCCCGCGGATGCCGGAGCCGCGCGCCGCCTCGAACTTCGCCTTGGAGCTGGCGGCGTTCTCGAACCACACCTCGTGCTCCCGGCCCTGCCCGTCGGTGTAGCGGAACCACGGCGACTGCGTCGGTGCGTCGTAGTTGACCTGCGCCCGGTGCTCGGTGGCCAGCTGGAACGCCTTCAGCCAGGTCACCGCCGTGCCGTGGCCGTCCACCCAGTCGTAGCCGTAGAGCGGCACGCCGAGCACGACGCGCTCCGGTGGGATCTGGCTCTTGGCGTAGTCCAGCGTTTCCCGGACCCAGGCGATAGGCGCCACCGGCCCCGGCGGCGAGGTCGCCCAGTGGAAGTCGTAGCCCATCAGCCTGACCTCGTGCGCGGACCGGCCGATCGCGGCGTAGTCCTGGGCGACGTTGCGCTCGTCGTAGCCGGCGTCGGTGGCCTTCGCGAAGACCGCCACCGACAGCGTCTTGCCCTCGTCGTCCATGGCCTTGCCCAGCTCGGCGACGAAGTCGCTGAACACCTGCCGGTCGCCGGGGCGCAGGTTCTCGTAGTCGATGTCGATGCCCGCGTAGTCCTCGCGCTTGACCAGCTCGACGATCTCGGCGATGTGGTCGTGCCGCTTCGCCGGGTCGTGCAGCATCCGGGCGACCGGTTCGTAGGCCCAGATGCCGTCGGTGATGTTGGCGACCGACGGCACGATCGGGACGCCCGCCTCGCGCAGCTGCTCGATCCGCTTGGCGACCTCGGCGGTCTGCTCCGGCGGGTACTGGTTGGTCAGCCCGCCGTCCTGGCCCACCCCGTACATCCAGGGCGAGACCTCGTTGACCGACTTCTGGTTCTGCACCACCATCGACGTGCCGTTCTCGAAGTTCCAGAACGGCAGCGACGCGACGACCAGCGAGCCGGCCGGTGGCGGCGCACCGCGCGGCGTCACGGTCACCACGACCACCAGCACCGCCACCGCGATCAGTGCCAGGAACCAGATGGATCCGCCGAGGCTGCCGAAAGTCCGGGTGCGGCGCACCGCGGTCGGATGGTCCGAAGTGGACGATTGGCGCTCGTCGCCGCGCTGCCGCGCGTTCGCCGCGGGCCGGGCCCACTCGACGAGCCAGTGCTTCTTCTCAGCGCTCTGTTTCATCTCGTTCTCGCCTCAAGCCGTCACGGCCTGGCCGGCGCGCATCTGCTCGTCGATCACGTCGCGGACGATGTCGTCCAGCGTGCGCTCGGGCCGGAAGCCGATCAGTTCTCGCGCGTGGGAGCAGTCCGGCACGCGTCGCTGCATGTCCTCGTAGTCCGGCCCGTACGCCACTTCGTAGGGAACCTGGACGGTGCCGCTGGACGAACCGGTCATCGCGATGATCCGGCTCGCGAGCTCCTCGATGGTCACCTGCTCGGTGCTGCCGAGGTTGATCGCCATGCCTTCCGCCCCGTCCAACAGCGCCAACTTCACCAGTGCGGGCACCACGTCGGCGACGTGGCAGAAGCAGCGGATCTGCTTGCCGGTGCCGAAGATCGTCACCGGCCGCCCCTGCAGCGCCTGCCCGACCAGCCGCGGGATGACCATGCCGTAGCGGCCGCTCTGCCGCGGCCCGACGGTGTTGAACAGCCGCACGATCACCGCCCGCAGCCCGAGCTCCCGCACGTAGTTGTAGGTGATGCTCTCGTCGATGGCCTTGGCCTCGGAGTAGGTCCAGCGGGACTTCAGCGGCGAGCCGATGATCCGGTCGTCGCCCTCGGTCAGCCCGATCTTGCTGTTCTTGCCGTAGATCTCGCTGGTGGAGGCGACCAGCACCCGCGCGCCGTGCCGCAGGGCGGCGTCCAGCACGTTCTCGGTGCCGTGGATGTTGGTCAGCAGTCCCTGCAGGGTGCGTTCCTGGATGACGAACGCGCCGACCGCGGCGGCCAGGTGGAACACCACGTCCGCGCCGGCCATGGCCTCGTCGACCAGGGAGGCGTCCAGGATGGTGCCTGGGATCATCCGCAGGTTCGGGTCGCCGACCGGCAGGTTCGCGGTCTGGCCGGTGCTCAGGTCGTCGAGCCCGACCACCTCGTGACCGTCCGCGAGCAGCCGCTCGACCAGGTGCGATCCGATGAAACCGGCGGCGCCGGTGACCAGTGCGCGCATCACAGCCTCCCCGCGGGTACGGCGTTGCCGCGCCGCTGCCACAGCCGGGTGTACAGGTCGTCGATGCGGTCGGTGACGGCCTCGATGCCGTAGGCCCGGCGGATCGCCGGTTCGTCGGCGCGCGGCCGGGCGGCCAGGATCTCGGAGGCGATCTCCGCACGCATCCGCTCCGCGTTGCCGGGCACCTGGCGGGCACGGTCGGTCTCGATGCCGATCAGCGCCGGGCAGGTGGTGTAGAGCACCGGGATGCCGTTGGCCATCGCTTCCAGCACCGACAGGCCGAAGGTCTCCTGCTCGGAGGAGGCGATGAACAGGTCCAGCGAGGACAGCATCGCGGCGACGTCGTGCCGCTGCCCGGCGAAGATCACGTGCTCGGCGACGCCGTGCTCGCGGGCCAGCGCCTCCAGCCGCGGCCGGTCCGGGCCGTCGCCGACGATCAGCAGCTTGGTCTCCTGGCCCAGCATCGGGGCCATCGCGTCGATCACCAGGTTGAAGCGCTTGTTCGGGTCCAGGCGGCCGAGCACGCCGACCACGTAGGCGCCGTCGCCGATCCCGTGCTCGCGGCGCACCCGGGCGCGCGCGGCCCCGTCGAACTCGACCCGGCCGAAGTCGACGCCGTTGGGAATGACGGTGATCTTGCGCGCCTGCATGCCCCAGTTCCGCAGCCGCTCGGCGACGGTCTCGGACACCGCGATGGTGGCGTCCGAGCACAGGTCGGTGCCCAGGTAGAGCGCCCGCACTCCGAGGGACATGCGGCGGCGTTCCAGGTGGGTCTCGCCGATGGAGTGCTCGGTGGAGACCACCACCTTGGTGCCGGCCAGCCTGGCCGCGAGCCGCCCGTACACGCACGCCCGGTACAGGTGGGTGTGCACCACGTCGTAGCCGCCGTCGCGGATCACCTCGCGCAGCCGCAGCACGGCTCCGATCTGCGTGTTGCGGGTCATGCCCAGATCGCGCACCCGAACCCCGTCGCCGGTGATCATCCGGGCCACGTCGCCCGGGTTGTACAGCGAGACCACGTCGGCGTCGTGCTTGGTGTGCTGCAGGATCGACCGCAGCTGCAGCTCGGCTCCGCCGACGCCCAGCCCGGTGATCACGTGCAATACCTTCATCACGTTCCCCTCTTCGGATTTCCAGGTCATTTCCCGCACCGGCGGTGTCGCCGGAGGCCGGTCGACGCGGCGGCTCGGAGGACGATCCCGACCGTCCGGGCCACGATCACCGCGTCCCACCACGGCGACCAGTACTCGACGTACTGGTTGTCGAACCTCGCCCGGTCCGGGATGGAGGTGTCCCCGTGCAGGCCCTGCACCTGCGCCCAGCCGGTCATGCCGCCGCGCATCCGGTGCCGGTCCGCGTAGCGCGGGATCTCGCGGCCGAAGCGCACCGCGTAGTACGGCCGCTCCGGGCGCGGCCCGACCAGCGACATGTCGCCGCGCAGGACGTTGATCAGCTGCGGCAGCTCGTCGAGGTGCGTGCCGCGCAGCCAGCGGCCGAGCGAGGTGCACTGGTCGGCGGCCACCGCCCAGGTCTGCTCCAAATCGCCGTTCACGGTGCGGAGCTTGATGACTTCGCTGATCTGACCGGCCCGCGTCACCCGGAACTGGCGGAAGAACGTCCCGCCCTGTCCGCTGAGCGCGACCACCGCGGACAGCACCAGCAGCAGCGGCCCGAGCGCCAGCAACATCAGTCCACTGAGGACGACGTCGGTGCCGCGCTTGACCAGCTCGCCCGTCCGGCCATGGCCGAAGCGGCGCAACGGGATCAGCGGCACGCCCCAGATCTCGTCCAGGCCGGCGCGCGGCAGCGCCATGCCCAGTTCGTGCAGCCGCGGCACGACGCACACGTCCGCCGGCAGCGGACGGCTGGCCCGGATCGCGGTGACCAGATCCGCACCGTCGCCGCACACGAGCACCCGCGTGATGCGGTGCGCGGCAACGGCTTCCGCCAGTTCTCCGGGCCGCTCCAGCAGCCGCGGCCGCAGCCCCAACTCGGGATGCTCGGCGGCCATCTCGGCGAGTTCCCCGGCCACCGCGTCCGATCCGACGATCAGCGTCGGCTCGTTCAGGACTCCGCGCCGATACCCGCCGCGCAGCACCGCGTACAAGCCGCCGCGTGCCACGGCCAAGCCCACGAACACCGAGGCGCCGGTCAAGAGCAGGGCGCCACCGGAGAACCACGGCAGCAGCGCCACCAACGGCGCACCAGCCGCGACCGCGAGCTGCGGCAGCTGGTCCGACACCCGCAGGCAGATCCGCAGCCGGTGCTGGCCCTGCGCGGCCAGAACCGCGAACGCCACCAGCGCGTATCCCGCGTCGAGCGGCAAGTTCACCCCGGCGACCGGGATCAGCAGCACCAGCGCGACGAGATCGACCGCGGGCAACAACCAGCCCCCGACCTGCCACCGCACCCGCAGCCCGGGATTGCCGGCCGCGAGCGGCCACGGCTGCGCCACGGCGGGGTCGGTCACGCTCATCCAGCACCTCCGACGGCGATCGGGCGAGCCGTCGTCGCGACGATCCGGTCGGTGATCATCCGCACCGCGTAGTCCGCGCCGTAGACGAACCGCATGACCGGCCCGTGGCTCGGCGCCACCAGCGGCCCGGCGAAGTACAGGCCCGGCACCGACGACTCGAAGTCGCGGCCGACGCGCGGCGTGGCGTCGATGGTGCGGATCGCCGCGCGCAGCCCGGGCGACAGCATCGGCAGCCTGCTGAGGTCCGGCGGGTAGCCGGTGGCGCTGATGACGTGGTCCGCGGTGAACTCGCGGACCCCGCCGCCGACCCGCACCCCGATCCGCACCTGGTCCCCGGTGGCCTTGGCCCAGTCCAGCCGGTGCCCGACGTGCACCGGGAAGCGGCCTTCGACCCGCTCCCGCAGCCACCAGCCGCCGGCCGGCCCGAGCGCGGTGCGCGCCCGGTAGATCCGGGTCGAGCGCGGCAGGTGCCGGAACATCTTCGGGTGCTCGGAGTAGAACCAGGTCGACAGGCCCGAGCCCAGCCCGGCCTCCGGCTCGCGCATCCGGTTCCACAGTGGACGATCGGGCAGCAGCGGCTTGCCGTTCCACGCGATGCCCGGCGCACGCGCCACCAGCCGCGTGTTGGCGCCGCTTTCGTGCAGCAGCGCCGCGGTCTCCAGCGCCGACTGCCCGGCGCCCAGGACGATCACGTCCTGCCCGTCGAAACCGCTCAGGTCGTCGTGCACCGAGCTGTGCGTGGAGAGCTCGGCGGGCAGGTCCGCGAGCACTCCCGGAACCCGCGCGAAGTACTCCACGCCGACCGCGACGACCACCTGGCTCGCCTCGACGCGCTGCCCGTCGTCCAGCGTCAGCTCGAACCGCCCCGGTCGCTGCTCGATGCCGGCGACCAGCTGCTCCTCCACGTCCAGGCCCCGGCCCTGCTGGAACCACTCGCCGTAGTCGACGAAGTTCTCCAGCGACACCGGAAGGCCGTAATCCGCGTAGCGGCGCCCGGTTTCCAGGCAGAAGTTGCGCAGCGTGTGCGTGCCGTCCGGGTCGGACAGGTTCGACGCGAAGCCTTGCGACTTCAGGTACATGCCGCGCGGCATGTGCGCGCGCCACAGGTTCATCGGCAAGCCGAACTGCCGGTAGGACAGGCCGGTCCGGCGCAGGTGCGCGGCCAGCGACAGGCCGTACGGCCCGGCGCCGACGATGGCCACATCGACGAGATCGCTCATCTGTACTCCTCGAACAGCCGCTTCTGGCGGCGTCTGGTCGCTTTGCCCGGTTCGTAGTTACGCCCCGGGACGTATTGGGGCCGGTTCAACTCGGGATGGCGGGTGCGGCGGCGCAACGGCCGGGCCACCACCCGGCAGACCATCCAGAGGCACATCAGGAAGAACGGCAGCAGGTCGTCGCGGGCGAACCAGGCGGCCTCGTCCACGCCGCGCACCGATGACGCCCAGGACCGCAGCCCGAGTTCGCCGCGCCGCCAGTACCGCAACGCGGCGATCGGGTCGTAGTTCTCCACCAGGAACCGGCGGCCGAGCGGCTGCCGGCCGACCGGGATCTGCTGCCCGGTGAGGTCCAGGTAGGACGCGAGCGCGACATCCATTCCCGCGCTGTCGCGGAACAACCGGAACTGCGCGCCCAGCCGCGGGTTGAAGTCCAGCAGCTTGTAGCGCCGGTCGCGGGCGTCCCACCGGAAGTCCAGGTCCACGATGCCGTTGAACGCCAACCGCTCCAGCAGCTTCGTGGCCTCCCGCTCCAGGACGTCGTTCTCGGCGCAGGTGCCGAGGCTGGTCAGGCCGGCGTGCGCCGGGTAGGAGCGCTCCTTGACGCCGGTGAAGGCCGGCCGGCACACGGCGGCTGCGTCGCAGTAGCCGTGGAAGAACCAGTCATCGCCGGGCCCGCCCGGGATGAACTCCTGCAGCATCAGCCCGCCGGCCGCGGCGTCCCCGCAACGCTCGTAGAGCGCGGCCAGCTCGTCGGCGTCGCCGACGATCGTGGTGCTGCGCACCTTGCCCTTCGTCGTGACCCACGGCTCGGCTAGCTTCGCCACCAGCGGATATCCCACCTCAGCCGCGAAGTCCAGCGCCTCTTCCCAGGTGCCGGCAAGGGTCGCCGCCGCGCACGGCACGCCCAGCCGCCGGCACAGCTCGTACATCGAGTACTTCCCCGCCAGCCGGCGCGGAAGATCGCGGGGCGGCTGGGCGAACCGGAAGTACGGCCGCAGCGGATCGCCGTGCTCGGCCAGGAAGATCGCGCCCGCGTCGTCGGTGGGAATCAGCACCGACGGCCGGCCGATCCGGTCGGCAAGCTCCAAGAGCCCGGCGAGGATCTGATCGGTCTCCGCCGGATCCGGGCTCCACAGCCAGCGCCCGCGCAGGTAGCGGGAATGCGCCGCCGGGGCGAGGGAATCCTCCTGCACCGCGTACACCGGGACCCCGACCCGGCCGAGGCTGCGGATCACCCCGAGCCCGCCGTGGTGCATGACGTTCGGGTCGAGCTTGAACACCACGGCGGGCGTGGACGTGTCGAACATCGGCGCCCACCCCCTCACAGCACGCGCCGGTGCGGCACGGCGTCGAACTGGTAGGTCGCGTCGAGCACCTGCGGGCAGTCCCGCGCCCAGCCGTAGTCGACGCCTGGGTGCAGGGTGTGCAGCACCGTGACGTCCCAGTCGCGGCCGCGCGGCGTCGGCTCGCCGGTCATGCGGGTGCCGTCCGCAAGCGTGATCTCCGGCAGCAGCGGGTCGAAGTAGTGCACGTCGATCCCGATCCGCCGCAACCCGGCGAGGATCGGCAGCGCCGGCGACTCGCGCAGGTCCCGCACGCCCGCCTTGTAACTGACCCCGGCGACCAGCACCCGGGCGCCCGAGTGGTCGATGCCCGCCTCGGCGAGCAGCTCCACCACCCGCTGCACCACCCGGCCGGGCCGCTGATCGATCGACCGCATCGCCTGCTCGATGACCGGCGCCGAGAGGCCCTCCCGCCCCAGCTGCCACAGCAGGTAGTACGGGTCGCACGGGATGCAGTGCCCGCCGACGCCCGGCCCCGGGAAGCTGCCCAGGAACCCGTACGGCTTGGTCCCGGCGGCGATGGTCACCTCGATCGGGTCCAGGCCGAGCACCGCGCACGCGTCGGCCATCTCGTTGGCCAGCGCCAGGTTCACGGCGCGGAAGATGTTCTCGTAGAGCTTGGTCAGCTCGGCGGCCTCCGGCGAACTCACGAGGTACACCGAATCGGTCATCCGCCGGATGACCTCGGCGGCCCGCTCGGCGCACTCCGGCGTGGCGCCGCCGACGACGCGCGGAGTTTCCCGCTGCACGTGGTCGAAGTTGCCGGGATCGATGCGCTCCGGGCTGAACGCCACGTGCACGTCGATGCCCACCCGCAGGCCCCGCTGCGCCAGCGGCTCGACCAGCAGCTGCCGGGTGGTGCCGGCGAACGTCGTGGACGTCAGGATGATCACCTGGCCGCGGCGCGCGAACGACACCACGGTTTCGCACGCCGCCCGCAAGGCGGCCAGGTCCGGCTTGTGCGCGGTGTCGACCGGCGTCGGCACGCACACGATCACGGCGTCCGCGTCAGCGAGCACCGACGGATCGCAGGACAGCTCCAGGCCGCCCGCGGCCAGCGACGCCGACAACGCGAGCCGCTCCGGCTCGGGCAGGTCCACCTCGCCGGTCTTGATGGCCCGCAACCGGTCCTCGCTGATGTCGAAGCCGGTGATCTGCGCGGTCGGCGACTGCAGCGCGCACGCGGTGGGCAGTCCGACGTAGCCCAGCCCGACGACGACCACCGATTCGGCGCGTTCGGGACGCCGCGGTTCGAACGCGATCAGCCGGTCGGCCAGCAGGCGCTCCCGACCGTTGACCGCCAAAGCAAGCGGATGTTCAGTCACGGTTCCTCCCCCAGTTCGCCGTGCTGGAAGAACCCTCGCATCCGATTACCGGCCGGTTCTCCCACATCGGGGGGAGCGCGCTTACCGAATCCGGAGGAGACCGCGCGATCTTTCCCGGCGAAACCGGGCTGTTCCAACAAAAACCAGCACGCCGGGGTCGTGCCATCCTTACGCCGGATACGGGGCCGTGAGTCTTTTGGGTCGTCGATGCCGATCCGCCGCAGTCCCGCGAACCGATCGGAGGCGGCCTCGGTGTCGGCCCAGGCCCGGGCCACGATCGCCC
>NZ_JBFAKG010000084.1:0-44726 GCF_040655595.1 Saccharopolyspora sp. NPDC050389 | reverse complement strand
GTGAGTCTTTTGGGTTGCCATAGCAGCCCAAAAGACTCACGGCCCCGGATGCGGTCTGGTGCGATCGGTGCTTCTTGCTGGGATCTGACGTTGCCCAGATGATCGCGCGAACTTCGGCGCGCCGCGTCTGCGGATGGTTGCGGCGGCTGCATGGCCGAACTATGGTCCGAAGATCATACGAAGTCAACCGGATTCCGGGCCCTGCGAATGCCGTCCGCGCGCATCGGTGTCCGATGTGGACGCGTCGGCGGCGCCGGGATTCCCGCCGGGCTAGATGATCATCGCCTCAGCCACGTCCCGGGAGGGGAACTTGAGCGATCTCTTCGCACTCAACGGCAGGAACGCGATCGTCACCGGCGGCGCCCAGGGCATCGGCGAGGCCATCGTGCTCGGCCTGCGCGATGCCGGAGCCCGGGTGTTCATCTGCGACATCAACCCCGAGGTCGGCAACGCCACCGCCGAGCGGCACGGCGTCGAGTTCGTGGCCGCGGACGTCACCGACTCCGCCAGCGTGGAGGCCGCGTTCGAGCACGTGCTGACCACGGCCGGGTCGCTCGACGTTGCGGTCAACAACGCCGGGATCGTGCACAACCATCCCAGCGAAGACCTCTCGGACGAGGACTGGCGCCGGGTGCTGTCGGTGAACCTCGACGGTGTCTTCTACAGCTGCCGAGCGGCAGGGAAGCGAATGCTTGAGCAGGGTTCGGGAAGCATCATCAACACCGGCAGCATGAGCGGCCACATCTCCAACCACCCGCAGCCGCAATCCGCCTACAACACCGCGAAAGCCGGCGTCATCCACCTCACGAAATCGCTGGCCGGTGAATGGGCCGACCGCGGTGTGCGGGTCAACTCCGTCTCGCCCGGCTACGTCGGCACCGAGATGACCAAACGCGGGATGAGCAACGAGGAGTGGCGCCGGGTCTGGATCGGCGACACCCCGATGAAGCGGGTCGCCGAGCCCCGGGAGATCGCCCCGGCGGTCGTGTTCCTCGCGTCCGACGCCAGCAGCTACTGCACCGGCACGGACCTCGTCGTCGACGGCGGCTACACCGTCTGGTGACATTGCCTGCGGACGGCCCGTTCCCGACCGGTTGGCGGGGACGGACCGTCAGTTGGCTACGCGCGTGCGAACGCGTCGATGACTACGAAGGCGAAGTTGTCCGGTGCACCTGTGTCGCAGATGAGTCCGGTGAAGCGATCCACCGCTTCCTCGGGATCGCCTGCCGCATTCAAGGTGTCGAGTAGTTGCTGTTCGGGCACTACGGCGTGGAGCCCGTCGGAGCAGAGCAGATAACGGTCGCCGCTGTGCGCTTCGCGCAAGTGGAGGTCCGGTTCCACGGTCCCGCCGCGTTGCAGGGCGCGGAGCAGCCTTGCCCGGTTCGGGTGCGTCGCCGCCTCCTCCGGGGTCAACTTGCCCTCGTCGACCAGCGACTGCACGAAGGTGTGGTCGTGGGTGATCTGGGTGAGCTCCCCGTCGCGCAGGAGGTACGCCCTGGTGTCCCCGACGTGCGCCAAGGCGAACTGGGCGCCCGACCACAGCATCGCGGTCAGCGTCGTACCGACGTTCTCGTGTGCCGGGTGGGCTGCGAAGTCGTGGACGGCCTGCCGCGCGCCGTTCGCGGCCTCGCCGAGAGTCTTCAGCAGGTTCCCGGCGGGCACCTCGGCGTCGAGAGGCCCGAGCGCGTCGACCGCCGCGACGCTTGCCGTGCGGTCCATGCCCTGCGCGCCGAATCCGTCGGCGACGGCGAACAGGTTCCTGCCCTCGTACACCGCGTCTTGATTCTCATCCCGTTCGAACCCGCGGTCATCTCGAGCAGCAGAGCGCAGTTCCCATTCCGCTGGCACATCAACCATTTCGGTTTTCCTCCTCGACAGGTGGTCGACGAGGAAAGCTGCCAACTCCCTCCGGGCCGCGGTGTCGGCCTCGACCTGGCGCCAGTACGAGCCGACCTCGGCTGCCGCGGCGAGCGGGGGAAGGTCGCAGACCACCCTGATGCGGGTCAACGGCATGCCGAGCCCGCGCAACCACGCGACCAGCCGGGCGTGTTCGAGCTGGGACCGGTCGTAGGAGCGGTAACCCGAATGCGGATCGACGCCGGCCGGTGGCAGCAGCCCCAGCTCGTCGTAGAGCCGCAACGCCTTCGGAGTCAGCCCCGTTGCCTGCGCGAACTCGCCGATGCTCAGCCTGGACATGGCTCCCTCCTCGTCCCGGGCGCCTCGCCCGGTGACCCGACCCTGCGGGTTGCCCCTGGGTGAAGGTCAAACTCCCGTCGAGGGCGGGCGGTCAGAAGCCGAAGGTCGTGACCTGGGGGAGGGTGCCGGCGCGCAGGTGCCGGAGGATGTACTGCTCGTGGGGCACGGCCGGACTCGGCGGCGTGTCCAGTGGAAACCACTGCAGGTCGGCGGTCTTCTCGGGCTCGGCCCGCCTGGGCTGACCGGTCCAGTGGCGGCATTCGAAGAAGAAGTCCACCCGTTCGTTGATCGCCCGGTGGTCGCCCTGCGTTCGGTGCATGACCGACAGCGGCACGAGGTCTTCGGCGGAGATGTCGATGCCGAGTTCTTCGGCGGCTTCCCGGCGCGCGGCGTCGATGACGGATTCACCGGATTCGACGTGGCCCGCTGCGGCCATCGCCCAATGCCCGTCCATGTACCCGGTGTTGCGGCGCAGCTGCAGCAGCACCTCCTCCTGGGCGTCCGACCTGCGAAGCGCGATGTAGACGGAAGGAACGACCTGAAACCGATCAACCATGGAACCGACCCTAGCCCCAGGATTTCCCGGGCTGGTGGGAGATGCCGGCCTCCCCTGGAACAGGCGGGATCGGAGACGGTCGTCGCGCAGGCGTTCCCCGGTCTTCCCGGCCGAATGGCTTGTTTTTTGTTGGCCGATCGGCTGACCGGTGTGGGCCGGACTCGGCCTTGCGGATGATCCGCGATGTCGGTAGCCGCGGCGATCCTGTTAGCGATCACACCCGGCGATGGGCCCGGGTGGGTTGCGATGTCAGGAGGAACTCGTGTCAAGTTCAGCGGCCGGTGCTGGGGCAACGAAGCCCTGGCCGGTGACCGTGGTTCTGCTGCGCCGGCAAGTGGTTCGGTGCGCGGACGGGCTCGCGTCGTGCGGATCGCGGGGGTGTGGTCGATGACGACTGCCGTGGCGGCACAACCGGTGCGGCGGCGCATCGGTGATCTCGACTCGCTGCGCGGGTTCGCGCTGTGCGGGATCCTGTTCGTCAACATCCCGGACATCGTGCACATGGGCTGGGGGCCTGCGATCGGGGTGGCCGATCCGGTCCGCTCGGCGCTGAACATGTTCGTGCAGCAGCGGTTCCACCCGATCTTCGCGTTCCTGTTCGGCGTGGGTTTCGCGCTGTTCCTGGACCGCGCGACCGGGCGAGCGGCCCGGCCCCGGGTGCTGTTGCTGCGGAGGTTGCTGGCGCTGCTGGCCATCGGGATCGGGCACCAGTTCCTGCTGCCGGGCGAGCCGCTGCTGATCTACGCGGTCGTCGGTCTGATCGTGCTGCTGCCGACGTCGGTGCTGCCGCGGTGGGTCGCGCTCTGGGGCGGTGTCGGGCTGCTCGCGGTGGGGTTGTTCGGGCTGAGCGGCGGAGTCAGCCTGGTACCTGGCCTTTTCTTGCTCGGCGCGGCCACCGTCCGGTACGACGTGATCAACACGCTCGACCGCCGGACGGGGCAGCTCGCGATCATCTTCGGGCTCTCCGCCGTGCTGGCCGGTTTCGGTCTCTGGTTGCAGGTCAACAGCAAGAGTTCGTCGTGGTTCTTCGCGATCTGGGCGGCGGCGGGGCTGCTCGGTGGGCTCGCCTATGCGTCGGGTTTCCTGCTGCTGTGCAGGACCCGCGCCGGTGGCGCGCTTTCCGCGGCGTTCACGCCGCTGGGGCGGATGGCGCTGACGAACTTCATCACGGCCACCCTGCTGACCTTGGTGGTCGCACCGGTGATCGGCCTGGAGCAGGACTCCATCCGGTACGACCTGATGCTGCTGCTGGCCGTCGGGATTCTGTTGGTGCAGTGGGTTTTCTCGCGCTGGTGGCTGAGCAGATTCGCATACGGGCCGTTGGAGTGGGCCTGGCGCTGTGTGACGTGGTGGAACCGGATTCCGCTGCGCGGACAGGTCGTCTGAAGCCGGCGCCACCCGGGATTGTTCCATCGGCTTTCAGCCTGGCACGGCTAGGAATTCCTTGCGCGACGCCGAAGTGCTCCCAGAGCGTCAGGTTGGGCATCAAAGGGCGGAGGCGTTGAGCGGTGACCAGCTGAGCAGGTGTCTGTGCCGTGCCGGGACGCGCCGGTCGCCGACTCACCGGCGGTCCCGGAATCCAACAGGTTCGTCAGCTGGCGGCGGAGAAGACGCCGATCCCGTTCGCCACTGCGCGGGGAACGCCGTCGGAGGGAACGTTCTTCACCACGGCCAGGGGTTGACCGGGATCGCGCACGGCCATCGTCGACGAGCCGCCGCCGTCGAGGTTGACGGCATCGGCGGCCCCGAACGACCGGATCAGATCGGCCAGCTCGCGGACGCTCAGCCCGGTGCTGGCGGCGGTGCGCCCGTCCACGGCCAGCAGGTACACGGTCCGCCCGTCCGAGCTGACGCCCGCAGCGGTGCGCGGTGCCAACGTCCCGGTCTCCAGGCCGGGCAACGGCTTTCCGGCGCGGAGGATCGGGAATCCGCCGACGGCGAACTCCAGCGGCGGCGCGTCGGCAGCCACCAGCCGGGACTCGACCACGACCCGGTCGCCGGGGTTGAGCTTCTCCAGCTCTGCGGCGCCTTCCTCTCGCCCGACGAGGACGACGGTGTCACCGGGGATGGCGCCGGCGCCGGGCTCGTCGTGCTCGTCGTTGACAACGCCGTTGCGGACGATCACTTCCTCGGTGTCGGTGGTGCACGGTGCGGAGCGATCCGTGTCGGTTCCGCACACCGCCCGCGCCCTGGAAACCTCGCCCCATGCCGAGGTGTAGAGCCCGATGCCGTTGACCGGCACCGCGTACTGGTTCAGCCCCGTGAGGTCGGCGGTCGTCTCGCTGCTGCGCACCACGCCGGTCAACGCCACGCTGGAGATCCGCGCGCGCCGGTCGGTGCCCAGGCCGAACACGTCCTTGGTGGAGGTGCCCTCCGGCAATCCGGGCCCGAAGCGCTGCCCGTTGGGAACCGCGGCTTTCAGGTCCACGCCGTCGGCGATCTCCGGCCCGACCGAGGAACCGGTCGCCGCGACGCCCTCGTGCGTCTCGCTCAGGTGGAAGAAGTCGCCGTTGACGCCCGCGACCGCCCGCTGCGCGTTGGTCATGTCGTCGATCTCGTCCCGGGCCGTCACCGCGGGCGGGTGCAGCAGATCCAGCTCGACTTCGGGCTCGCGCAGGTCCGCGGTGAGCAGGTACCCGACGACCGGCCCGTGCTCGGTGGAAAGCTCGAAGGACCGGTAGGCCACGCCCGGTGCGACCTCCGCCACGGCCGCGCGGGTCGGCTGACCGGCCGACGCGGGCACCGCCGGTGGCAGCAGTGCGCCGAGGACGATGGCGGCACCGAGCGCAGCCAACCGACGTGGGAATGCCGCAGAAGTCATCGCCGTCCGCCTCTCCGCAAGATCGAACCGGCGGCAGCGTAGCGCCGGGGCGGCGGCCTGGAGATTCTCTGGCGATGAATTGCCGGTGAGGCGCGGGCGAATTCCTCGCTCCCGGGGCGGGGGGGAACAACGCCAAAAACAGCCGGCTTTCGAGGGATTCGGGTTCGCCGGGCGGCCGTACGGGTAGGCTCGACGCTCCTGTTCCAGCACCGATTGACATTCGGTTCAGAGGGGGATTCCCCTCTGGCGAACGCATCTGCCGCACGCGAAACCCGTCGGTGGCAGAGCCAGAGTCAACCTCGGCGGGTGTGAGGCGTCTACCGGGGAGCGGATCGATGGAGGAGGGCACGTGGACGTCGCCTGGGGGATGACCAACTCCGAGTTCGGCTTCCTGCTCTTCTTCCTGGCGATCTTGTTGCGCGGCGGCATCGCCCTGTTCAACCTGCTGGCCTGGGCCGGGCGGCGGGCCGGTTACTTTGAGCCTGACCAGTACCAGCTCGCCTACCTCAGCGGCGGCGTCGACAGGGTGACCGACAGCGTCGTGGCCGAGCTCGTCGCGGCCGGGGCGCTGCGCATCGACGCCGGCGGAAAGCTGTGCGCCACCGCCATTCGCGTGCACCACGAGTACCAGCAGCGGGTGCTGGAATGGGCCGGCGGCGGCATCACGATGGCGGAGCTGCGGCGCACCTTCCGCCGGTCCGGGATCACTCGCGCGCTGCTGGCGTGGCTGCGCGCTCGCGGCCTGATCAGCGGGTCCGGCCGGGTGCGGACCCTGCGCGTGCTGGTCGGGCTGCTCGGCGCCGTCGCAGCGGTCGGGCTGATTCGGATCGTCGATTCGGCGGTCCGCGGCTACTTCTCGCCGGAGTGCCTCGTCGTGCCGCTCGTCGTGGTCATTTGGGTGGGAACGATCCAACTCGGGTGGGAACCGCATCGCACGTTCAACGGCACCCGAGTGGTGCACCGGGCCAGGGCGACCTCGGAGGTGCCGGCCGGGGCGTGGCACGCTCCCCGGGCTTTCAGCAATCCGGTGGAGGTGGCCACGGCGGTGGCGATTCACGGGATGGAGCAGTACCCGGACGAGCGGGTGGTCGCGCACCTGAACATCCCGTTGCCGTGGTGGAAGCGGGCTCTCCTCGGCGGCCGCAGCGGCGGCGGCGATGGGGGAGACGGAGATGGCGGCGACGGTGGCGGGGAGTGACGCGGCGGTCCGTCGTTCCGGCGGTTACAGAAGATGATCATCCTATTCGGACTTCCTCGGCCCCGGCTCGCGCGCGGTCGTCGCGGCGCGGGAGCCGTTACTTAAGGGGGAATTAACTGCGTCGTATGGGGCCGAGAATCACGCACCGCGCATAGTCCGTCACTCGAAAATCTACTGTGGAGAGTGGTTGTGATCGGCGCGTGATCTGAGTATGGTCATTCGACGTGACCGGCCAGTCGGGGCAATGAGGGTCGCTTCTTGACAGGTGCCGCCTACACGCTTTAGGGAATAATGGGTCAGATAGGCTCGATGACGGAGTTCGGTTTCGGCTGGCTGACACCGGTCCTGTCGTACGTGATGGCTTGCGTCGGTGCGGCGCTCGGCTTGCGCTGCATGGTGCGCGCGCTCGCGACGACCGGCCGCGCTCGGCGCAATTGGTTGATCAACGGTGCCGTCGCGATCGGCACCGGCATCTGGACGATGCACTTCATCGCGATGCTCGGCTTCCACGTCACAGGCAGCGACGTGCGCTACGACGTTCCGCTGACCGTGCTGAGCCTGGTGGTCGCCATCGTGGTGGTCGGCATCGGCGTCTTCGCGGTCGGCTACAGCCGTTCCAAGGTGCTGGCGGTGCTCGTCGGCGGCCTGGTCGCGGGCGTCGGCGTGGCCGCCATGCACTACGTCGGGATGGCGGCGATGCGGCTTTCCGGCATGGTCAGCTACGCCCCGGAGATCGTCGCGTTGTCGGTGCTCATCGCCGTGGTCGCGGCGACCGCCGCGCTGTGGGCCACGCTGAACATTCGCGGCCCGTTGGCCGCGTTCGGCGCCTCGCTGGTGATGGGCGTGGCGGTCAGCGCGATGCACTACACGGGCATGGCCGCCGTGAGCGTCCACCTGCACGAGATGGATGCGCCCGTGGTCGGCGCCTCCCCGATGCAGTTCATCTTCCCGCTCACCGTCCTGCTGGGGTCGTACCTGTTCCTCACCTCGGCGTTCGTCGCGATTTCGCCGAGCGCGCCGCGGAAGTCCGATTCGGCCGATGCCGGGGGAGCGTCGGAGAATCCCGCGGAGCCGGCGGCCGGAAGAATTTGATCAACGGAATTTCCGTCGCGGAAATCGCGTGAATTAATCGGTCGCCCGGCGCGTCCGCAACAGTCGTTTCTCGAAAATCCGGGATGGATGGTTCATGCCCGAAAGAAGCCGGAATTCCGGCATTGGATTCCCTCGCCTGCAGCCGAAATCGGTGCGCGCGAAGACCGTTGCGCTGCTCGCGGTTCCGGTGGTTTCGCTCATGGCGCTGTGGTCGATGGCCACGGTTTCGGCGGTGCAGAACGCGTGGACGCTGCACCAGGTCGAGCAGCTCAACGAGAAGCTGGCCGGTCCGGTCCGGAACCTGGTCGGCAGCCTGCAGGACGAACGGGCTGCTGCCGTGCGGTACCTCGCCGCGCCGCAGGCAGCGGCGGAGCAGGCCTTCGCCGCCGAGCGAGCGCGCACCGCGCAGGCCACCGCCGCGCTGCTCGACGGTGTGACCGTGGCCAGGGCCGACATCGCGAGCCTCACCCCGGACGTGAACCAGCGCGTCAACGCGCTCGTCCAGGACCTCGACCGGTTCCAGAACGCTCGGCCGGCGGACTGGACCGGCGCCTACGACGAGTATTCCGCCGCGATCGAGCATGCGTTCGCGGTGGAGGAAGTGCTGACGACGGTGCAGGACGGGCAGCCCGCCGCGGCCGCGCGGGTCGTCCTCCAGCACAGTCGCGTGGCCGAGATGATCGCCCGGCAGGACGCGATCGCGACCTCGGCGCCGGCGGGCGGGCGGATGACGCCCGAGCAGCACCGGGCGTTCGCCGCCGCGCTCGGCGGTCAGGACGTGCTGGCCGGCGGCTTGCTGCCCGAACTCCCGGCGGCCGACCAGGATGCGTACCGGCGGCTCGTGGACAGCGATGCCTACCGCTTCCTGCGTGCGATGCAGAACGACATGCTCGACGCGGGCACCGCCGCGTTCGCCCCGGATCAGTGGCGCGGCGCGGTGCAGGTCCTGACGCAGGCGGTGGACACCAGCCAGGCCAATGCGCGTGCCGCGGGCGCTGCGCAGGCGGAATCGGCGAGCCGCTCGGTGACGACCGAGGCGGCGCTGACGGTGCTCCTCGGCCTGCTCGCCGTGCTGCTCGCGCTGGCGGTCTCCGTCCGGATCGGCCGCGGCATGGTGATCGAACTGGTCGGCCTGCGCGATTCGGCGCTGGAACTGGCGAACCGGCGGCTCCCGCAGGCGATGCGCAGGCTGCGGGCCGGAGAGAAGATCGACATCGATGCGGACGTCCCGGTGGTCGCGCCCGGCGAAGGCGAGATCGGCCAGGTCGGCGATGCGCTCAACGCGGTGCAGCGCTCGGCGCTGCAGGCCGCGGCCGAACGAGCCGAACTGCTCACGGGAGTTTCCGGGGTGTTCGTCAACCTCGCCCGGCGCAGCCAGTCCCTGGTGCACCGCCAGCTCGGCATCCTGGACGGCATGGAACGCCGGACGGAAGACCTGGCCGCGCTGGAAGACTTGTTCCGGGTCGACCACCTGGCGACGCGGATGCGCCGACACGCCGAGGGGCTGATCATCATGTCCGGTGCCGCACCCGGCCGAGCCTGGCGCCAGCCGGTGCCGCTGATGGACCTGGTCCGCTCGGCGGTTTCCGAGGTCGAGGATTACGCGCGCGTCGAGATCCGCCGGATGCCCGGGCTGTCCGTGCTCGGCTCGTCGGTTTCCGACGTCACGCACCTGTTCGCCGAACTCGTGGAGAACGCCACGACGTTCTCGCCGCCCGACAGCACCGTGCTGGTGCACGGCGAGCCGGTGGGCACCGGATTCGTGGTGGAGATCGAGGACCGCGGCCTGGGCATGAGCGCGGAGCGGCTGGACGAGGCCAACCGGCTGATCACCGAGGCCCACCGGCTGGAGCTGTTCGAGAGCGACCGGCTGGGGCTGTACCTGGTGAGCCGCCTGGCGAACCGGCAGGGCATCACCGTGTCGCTGCGCCGTTCTCCCTACGGCGGTACCACGGCCGTGGTGCTGTTGCCGATGTCGATCCTCGCGTCGGAACCGGCCGCGGAACCGCGCGATCGGCCGTCCGAACCGGACGAACCCGTGCGGCCGCCGAAGAAGGCGATCGCGACGCGGTTGCCGGTCCGGACCCCGGTGCCGGCGCGGCAGCAGGTCTGGGTGGAGCCGGTGACGGTCGACGAGCCCGCGCCGGAACCGGACACCGAACCGGACACCGGGGGTCTGCCGCGCCGGACCCGGCAGGCGAGCCTCGCCGCCGGACTGCAAGCGGACACCCGCAGCAAGCGAGCCGACGCGGCCGCGGCCCCGGTGTCGCCGGAGCAGGCGCGAAGCATGATGTCCGCGCTCCAGCAGGGATTCGCCCGCGGGCGCGGCGCGCCGACCGACGACTCCGCCGACGCCTGAGACGAGGAGCATCCATGTTTGGCACGACCGAACAATCCGGGGAGCTGAGCTGGCTCCTGGACGAGCTGGTCCACAACGTGCCGCGAGTCAGGCTCGCGCTGCTGCTGTCCAACGACGGCCTGGCCATGGCCGTCTCGTCGGGAGTCCGCGACGAGGACGGCGAACACCTCGCCGCGGTCGCGTCGGCGCTGCACAGCCTCGCGAAAGGCACCGGCCGGCACTTCGACGCAGGCTCCGTCCGGCAGACGATGATCGAGCTGGACGGCGGTTTCCTGTTCGTCGTGGCCGCCGGCGGCGGCACCTGCCTCACGGTGTTCGCCGACGCGGGCGCCGACATCGGTTTCGTCGCCTACGAAATGGCTCGCCTGATCAACCAGGTCGGCGAGCACATGTACGCCGCGGACCGCTCGCTCGGCGAAGCCGGTGGTGACCGATGACGGACCGGGGCGCGCCGGGGGGCGGGTCGTGAGCGGGTCCCGCCAGAACTGGTACGACGACGATGCGGGCCCGATGGTGCGGCTGTACGCGATGACCGGGGGCCGCGCCCAGCCGGGCCGCGGCACGCTGGACATCATCACGCTCGTGGTGGCCGCCACCGCTCCCGAGTACGACCTGACGCTCACCCCGGAACAGGCCGGAATCCTCCGGCTCTGCCGGGGCAGGCGGGTGTCGGTGGCGGAGATCGCGGCCCGCTCGGACCTGCCGCTGAGCGTCGTCCGGGTGCTGCTCGCCGATCTGCTCGACGCCGGTCACGTCCGCATCGAACGCCCCACACCGCCGCGCGAACTGCCGAGCGAAGACGTACTGAGGGAAGTGATCAATGGCCTCCGCGCGCTCTGACAACCGGATCGGCGGGCCCGTCACCGCGCTGAAGATCCTGATCGCCGGCGGGTTCGGCGTCGGCAAGACGACGATGGTGGGCGCGGTCAGCGAGATCCGGCCGCTGCACACCGAGGAGCGTCTCACCGAGGCCGGCCGCGGCGTGGATTCCACAGCTGGGGTGGAGCAGAAGACCACCACAACTGTGGCGATGGACTTCGGCCGCATCACGTTGCGCGACGAGTTCGCGCTGTACCTGTTCGGCACGCCTGGGCAGGACCGCTTCTGGTTCTTCTGGGACGACATCGCGCAAGGCGCGCTCGGCGCGGTCGTGCTCGCGGACACCCGCCGCCTGCCGGACTGCTTCGCGTCGGTGGACTACTTCGAGCGCCGCGACATCCCGTTCATCGTGGCGGTCAACCACTTCACGGGATCGCGGCACTTCGGCGAGGAGGAGGTCGCCGCGGCGCTCGACCTCGACCCGGGCACGCCGGTCGTCCTCTGCGACGCCCGGGATCGCGCCTCGGCGAAGGAAGTCCTGATCGCCCTGGTGGAACACGCCAGCCGCGTCTACGCCGAACGCCGCTGACCGGCCGCGGCTGCTGGATGTGAGCTCGGTGGCGCACCGCACCAGGTAGCCCTCACCGGGAGGGGGCGTCCTTGGGGGCCAGACCGCTCAGCATCTGCTGGATGATGGCCTCGATCCGGCGGTCCAGGTCTTCTGCCGGCGTGGAAACCTCGGCGGCGAAGTGGTCGCGGTACACCAAGTATCCGTTGATCATCGCCATCAGGGCGAGATGCAGCGCTTCGACGTCGTCGACGTCGAGCCGGCCTTGCTCGACGTCGGCCGTGAGGTGCCGGACGGCGCTCTCCCGCAGCGGCATCGTGACGATGTCCTTGTCCTCGTCGAGGACCAGCAGGGTTTTCATCCGGACCTCTTGCCGGTAGCCGAGGATGACCCGGAAGTACCGGGTGAAACGCCGGACCAGGGGCAGTTTGGACCCGGTCAGGATCTGCTCGGTCCGCTCGCGGATGTTGCGCCGCAGCGCGAGGCGCAGCAATTGGCGCCGCGAGCGGAAGTGGTGGTAGACCAGCGCCCGGCTGACTTGAGCCTCTTCGGCGACCTCCCGCAGGTTCAGGCCGGCGAGGATGCCGTCCCGCTCCAGGAGGCGGAGCGCGGCTTCTTGCAGGGTGGCCTCGGTGGCTTCCTTCTCCGCTTGTCGCGTCCGCGCCGAACGATCGCCCACGTGTCACCTCGCGTCTTGGCTGTTCCCAAGCCTAGATGACCGACATATCGTCAGCAAAAGGTCACCGTCGGCGGGCGTCAGGCCTGCCTGGGTCGCCTCGCAGCCGCACATGCCAAACGGCCAGCTCATGCTCCTGTTGGAGAACATTCTTCGCGTGCAGTGCGAGCCGCGTGTCGTGGTCCACTGTCTGGAGTCGGGTGCCCACGCGGCGTTGACGTTCCAAGTTTCGCTGACGTAACGTCAGCGAAGTCGTACTTCGGAGACGTCGATTTCGACGCGACGAGGAGGTCACGCCATGACTACGACCCATCGCGAGGTCCTGCGCACGCCGTACCGAGCGGCAGCCGCGTGGAAGGGCCACGACATGTCCCGCTCGGCGGAATGGATCTGCCAGCTCGACGATGAGCAGGTCGGCGAGCTGGAGTCCGCGTTGCAGCGCTTGCGAACCGCGGACGTGCCCTTGCTCCGCGTGACTCGTGACGACTTCCCGTTGCCATCTCTGGGCGGCGTGCTCCGAGAGCTCGCCGACGAGCTGGAGAACGGACGCGGCTTCGTGCTGATCAAGGGCCTGCCGGTCGACAGGTACACCGAATCCGAAGCTGCTCTGATCTACTGGGGAATCGGGCAGCACCTGGGGATTCCGGTGTCGCAGAACGCCGCGGGGCACCTGCTGGGCCACGTCCGCGACACCGGCCGGACGGTGACCGACACGGCGGTGCGGGGCTACCAGACCAATGCGCGACTTCCGTACCACACCGACGGATCCGACGTGGTCGGGCTGCTCTGCCTGCGCCCGGCGCGCTCCGGTGGCTTGAGCACGATCGTGAGCTCCGCGGCGATCTACAACGAGATCCTCGAACGCCGTCCGGACTTGATCGAGCGCCTGTACCGGCCGTACTGCTTCGATCGGCGGGAAGAGGAGCAGCCGGGCGAGAAGCCGTACTACGCGGTCCCGTTGGCCGCCTGGCACGACGGGAAGCTGAGCATGCGCTACATCCGAAGGTACGTCGAGTCCGCCCAGCGCTTCGACGAGGTGCCCCGACTGCAGCCCGAGGACGTCGAGCTGTTCGACCTGATCGACGAGCTCGCCAACTCCGACGAGTTCCGCCTCGACATGGACTTCGAGGTCGGTGACATGCAGTTCCTCAACAACTACGCCATGTTCCATTCGCGCACCGGGTACGAGGACTTCGACGAGCCGGAGCGCAAGCGGCACCTGCTGCGGCTGTGGCTGACCATGCGCGACGGGCGGAGGCTGCCGTCCGGTTATCTGCGGAGCATGACCCACCAGGACGGGGATTCCGGCCGGGGTGGCATCTCTCCTCGCGACGTCATCACCGGCTGACCTGGCCGGTATCGGGATTCTCCGCACCCGGCCGGTGCCGTGCTCAGGCCCGGCCGGGTCGGTCGTCACCTGAATTCATGCCGTTAGCCGACCGCGACGGTGCACCGCACCGCTTGTTCGCGCCGTCGCGCATCAATCCAGGAGCCGCCTGCATGACGCCGATCGACTCTCGTCCTTCCCGCATATCCGTGGCCGCCCGTCTGGAACGGCTGCCACCCTGCCGCTGGCACAAGACGATCCTCGCGCTGCTCATCAGCGCATTCATCTTCGAGTTCATCGACCTCTACACCTTCGCGTTCACCGCTCCCGCGCTCATCCAGCACGAAGGGTTCACGGTCGGCGACATCGCACTGGTCACCAGCGCTACCGGGGTCGGAACGTTCCTCGGTGCGTTCGGCGGTGGGTGGGTCGCGGACCGGATCGGCCGAAGACCGACCCTGCTCGTCCTCATAGTCGGCTACTCGCTGCTGTCCATCGTCAACTCCGCGGTTTCGACACCCGAGTCCTTCGTGGCGCTGCGCTTCCTGACCGCGATCGGCTTCCAGGGCATGAACGTCGTCGGGGTGGTGCTGCTCGTCGAGCTCATGCCCGCCTCCTACCGCGGACGTGCCCAGGCGTGGGTGATCGCCTGCGGTGGTTTGGGGCCGGCCGTCCTGGCCTGGCTCGCCTACGCGCTGGTGCCGACCTTCGAATGGGGATGGCGGGTGCTGTACCTCATCGGTGGGCTGGGGATCGTCTTCGTGGTCTTCCTGGCCCGCCGGCTGCCCGAATCGCCACGCTGGCAGGAAGCAGCGGGGAAGACCGCGCAGACCGACGAGACCATGACCGGGATCGAGCAGGCCGTGCTCCGCCACGTTTCGGAGCTTCCCCCGCCGACCGGCGAAATGCCCGCTAGCAGTGGCGGCACCGGTGGGTTGCGGGAGCTGTTCCGGCACGGCTACGGCAAGCGGTTCGTCGTCGTGTGCGTGATGTGGATCCTCGGGGTCGTCGGCTACTTCGGCTTCAACTACTGGGTTTCCACCATCCTGAAGCTGCAGGGTTTCAGCCTCCAGACGACCGCGATGTTCACCGCCATCATCACGACCGTCGGCGTCGCGGGTCCCGCCATCGCTGTTGCCGTCGCCGATCGCTGGCACCGCAAGTACCTGCTGGCCGCCGTCGGCGTCGTGCAAGGGCTGCTCTGCCTGCTGTTCACAACCGCCGGCTCCACCACGGCGATCGTCGTCTTCGCGTGCCTGCTGTCGTTGCTGTTCCAGCTGTCCGTCCCGCTGACGCTGACGTACTCGCCGGAAGTGTTCCCCACCCGCTTCCGTTCGATCGGATCCGGTTGGGCGAACTCCTCGTCCCGCATCGCCAACATCTTCGCCCCGCAGGTCATCGCGGCGTTGCTGCTCGGCTTCGGCATCTCCGCCGTCTTCTACTTCGTAGCCGCGGTCATGTTCGCCTTCGCGCTCGTCATGGGCATCTTCGGTGAGCGCACCACGAACGTGCCGCTGGAGAAGGTCAACGAGAACCGCCGCGCATCGGCCGATCAGGCGGCCAAGGTACTCGATCCGAGCAGGAGGGAGCGCACGTGAACCCGTTCGACGCGCCTCGGACCACTGCGCACTGAAAAAGGGGTGTGAGCGCCGAAGGCTTCGGCGCTCACACCCCTTGCTGCCGTGTCAGTTCTTCAGAACGTCGGTGACGGTCAGGTTGTCGCTGGCGAACCGGGTGAGCAGGTCCGGGTCGACGCCCGCGATCTCCAGCGCCGCGACGGTCGCCGGGAGGCGGGCCCGGTCGGAGCCGTCGGCGATCTTGAGCGCGATCGCGGTGCCGTCGGGCAGCGCGGCGATCTGCACCGCCTCGAAGCCGTCCTTGGTGATCAGGCCCGGCACCGCTGCCATCAGCGCCGTGGTGTCCCGGCGGGAACCGGCCACCATTTCCGGGTGCGTCCGGAACGCTTGCACGACAGCGCCTTCCGGGCTGTCGGCCGGCGCGCCGGCGATGCGCCCCGCCGCGGTGGCCAGGCCGCGCAGCGAGACGGCGAACAACGGCGCGCCGCAACCGTCGACGGCCACGTTGGCGATCCGCTGCCCGGTCAGTTCCTCGACCGTGGAAGCGATCTCGCGCTGCAACGGGTGCCCGGGATCCAGGTAGTCCGATGTGGACCAGCCCTGCCGCCGGCTGACGTGCAGCATCGACGCGTGCTTGCCCGAGCAGTTGTGCGCCAGCTTGCGCGCCGGGCGGGCCGCCACGATCCAGGCCTCCCGCTCGGCCGGGTCGTAGGGGAGGTCGGCCGGGTTGCCCAGATCGGCCTCGGTGGACCCGCCCAAGTCCAGCACGCGCTGCGCGCCGGCGAGGTGGACCTGCTCGCCGGAGTGGCTGGCGGCGGTGAGCGCCAGCAGGTCCGGCGGCAGCGACAGGCCGAGCCGGACCATGGCGACCGCCTGCATCGGCTTGGCCGCTGAACGCGGGTAGGAGGCCGTCTCGCCGTCGCCGGCCTGGAACAGGATCGAACCGTCGGGAGCGACCACCACGACCGAGCCGTGGTGGACGCTCTCGACGAGGCCGTCCCGCAGCACGTGCACCAGCGGCACGTGCGCGGGAACGCCGACCGGGGGAGTGCGGGTCATGCGTCGGCCTTTTCCAGCACCGAGGTGTCGATCTGCTTGCGGACCCGGAACCAGCCGATGACCAGGGCGATGATGATCACCGGCAGGGCCATCAGCGTGATCCGGCCGATCTCGTCGAAGGCCATCAGGACCACCACCGACGCGAGGAACGCGAGCGTGACGATCTCGGTGTAGGGCGAGAACGGCAGCCGGAAGCTCGGCCGGGTCACCTCACCGCGCTGCGCCTTGCGGACGAACAGCAGGTGGCAGAGCACGATGATGGCCCAGGTGGCGAGGATGCCGACGGAGGCGAAGTTCAGCACGATCTCGAACGCCTCGGCGGGCACCAGGTAGTTCAGCCCGACGCC
The DNA here is from genome assembly GCF_040655595.1 of Saccharopolyspora sp. NPDC050389. Classification (NCBI taxonomy): domain Bacteria; kingdom Bacillati; phylum Actinomycetota; class Actinomycetes; order Pseudonocardiales; family Pseudonocardiaceae; genus Saccharopolyspora; species Saccharopolyspora sp. NPDC050389. The sequence goes on along the minus strand of NZ_JBFAKG010000084.1, from coordinate 28,131 downwards.
GACGACGCAGACGGCGGCGGTCAGCAGGATGCCGCCGTAGGGCACCTGGTTCTTGTTCATAACGGCGGTGAACTTCGGCGCCGAACCGGCCATCGACATCGACCGCAGGATGCGGCCGGTGGAGTACAGGCCCGAGTTCAGGCTGGACATCGCGGCGGTGAGGACCACCAGGTTCATCACGTCGCCCGCGTAGGGGACGCCGATGTGGGAGAGCACGGTGACGAACGGGCTTTCGCTCTTGCTGTAGGCGTCCCACGGCATGAGCATCGCCAGCAGCACGACCGAGCCGACGTAGAACACGCCGATCCGCCACATGATCGAGTTGATCGCCTTCGGCATGATCTTCTCGGGGTTCTCGGTCTCGCCGGCGGCGACACCGACGAGCTCGACGGAGGCGTAGGCGAAGACCACGCCCTGCATGAGCAGGACCAGCGGGATCACGCCGGCCGGGAAGATCCCGCCGTGCTCGGTGATCAGCTGCGGGCCCGGCAGGTTGCCGTCGATCGGGTGCTGGGTGACCAGCAGGAAGATCCCGACGAACATGAACAGCACCAGCGCGGCGACCTTGATGATGGCGAACCAGAACTCCAGCTCGCCGAACAGCTTGACCGAGACCAGGTTCAGGGTCAGCACGATCGCCAGCGCGATGAGCGCCAGCACCCACTGCGGGATCGGGGTGAACGCGGACCAGTAGTGCACGTACAGCGCGATCGCCGTGATGTCGGCGATGCCCGTGGTGGACCAGTTCAGGAAGTGCATCCAGCCCGCGGTGTAGGCGCCCTTCTCGCCCATGAACTCGCGGGCGTAGGAGACGAAGGAGCCGGAGGAGGGCCGGTGCAGGATCAGCTCGCCGAGCGAGCGCACGACGAAGAACGCGAACAACCCGCACACCGCGTAGGCGATCGCCAACGACGGGCCGGCCTGCGCGAGCCGGCCACCGGCGCCGAGGAACAGCCCGGTGCCGATCGCGCCGCCGATGGCGATCATGTTGATGTGCCGCGCCTTCAGCGACTTGTTGTAGCCGGCGTCACCGGCATCGGCGGGCTTGTCGCCACGCTGTGACGACTGCAGGGTTTGGTCGGTCATGGATTCAGCTATCCCCGTTCTCATTCGCCGCGGGCGTCTTTGACCCGACGATGTTGCTGAGCGTGCTTTCGACGTGCGTCAGGTGGTGGGTCATCGCCTCGGCCGCGGCGAGCTCGTCGCGGCCGCCGATCGCCTCCAGGAGCGACCGGTGCTCGACGTTCGACGCCGCGCGCCGGTCGCCGAGCTGGTTCAGCAGGGTCGACTGCCTGGCCAGCGCATCCCGGATCTCCTCGATGACCTTCCCGAAGACCGGGTTGCCCGATGCCTGGGCGATGGTGATGTGGAACAGCGAGTCCAGCGCCACCCAGGCGGTGTTGTCGGTCTCGTGCTCCATCCGCTCCACCAGCTCGGTGAGCGAGTCCAGGTGGTCCGTGGTGTGCCGCCGCGCGGCGTAGCCGGCGGCCGGGACCTCGACGTGCCGGCGCGCTTCGAGGAGGTCGCGCGCCGAGTAGTGGCCGAACACGGGGTTTTCGACCGGCCGGTTCGAGATCACGAACGTGCCTTTGCCGGTCTTCGACGCCGTGAGCCCGAGGGCCTGCAGGGCGCGCAGCGCCTCCCGCACGACCGACCGGCTGACCTCGAACTCCTTCCCGAGGCCGGACTCGGCGGGCAGCTTGTCGCCGACCGCGTACTCGCCTCGCTCGATGGCTTCGCGGAGGTTGGCGAGGACCGCCTCCATCGCACCGACTCGCCGGATGCCATGTCCGGCTGCCCGGCTGTCGGACAGGTTCATGGCACGAAAGAGTGAAGGCGAACACGTTCTGTTGTCAAGCCTTCGTGGCGTTACGCCCGAAAAGGTGAAACATGACCGTTTGGTGCCGATGTGACGCTTATGTCTGATGTGGCCACTGTCCGGCCGAAATTCGGGGGACGTCCCGTGAACCGAGCTCATCTCGACCGATACCATCCCGCCGCTGAGGTGCAGGCCGCCTGTGCGAACCGCAACGTACGGTAACCGGTCGTCGGCGCCCCGCAGCGATGGCCCCGGGGCGCCGATGCGGCGTCAACCGCGCCGGGCGAACACGCCGATCGCGTCGTAGGCGATCCAGGAGCCCTCGTCCTTGTGCAGTTCGAGGACGTGCTCCCCGGCGCGGAAGAGCTCCGCAGGCAGCGGCCTTTCCAGGTAGGACGGCTTCAGCGGCGATCCTGCGGCGGTGCTGTCGCCCAGCGTCGAGCCCTTCGTCGCGCCGCCCGCGAAGACCAGCCGGTCGACGGTGGTCCCGTTGATGCCGAGCACCGCGGAGCCGGGGCTCGTCGCGTGGCTGTCGATCAGCCACAGCGCCAGGTCCACGCCGGTGGTGGGCGCGGCGGTGAGGTCGGGACGATCTTGAACTCGGACACGAGCTCCTCCGGCGTCATCCGGCAGTGCACGTACCCGCGGCGGCCGTCGTAGAGCTTCACGGAAGAAACTTAGTGCGGGTGCCCCGTCTTTTAGGGCGGGGCGCAAGCGCATCAACTCTGTGCTTGAGCCGACCACTCAGACAGTGGGATGGGCTTGCCGTTCGATGTACTGGCGCACCACGGAAATCGGTGCGCCACCGACCGACCCGGCAAAGTACGAGCCCGACCACAACCGGACACCTCTCCAGTAAGCGAACCGGAGGTCTTCGTACTCCTTGCGCAACAGCCGGGAGGATACTCCCTTGAGGGAGTTGACCAGTTTCGACACCGCGACCTTGGGCGGGAAACTGACCAGCAGATGCACGTGGTTGGCTTCGCCGTTGAACTCTTCCAGCTCGGTTTCGAAGTCGCCGCACACCTCCCGCATGATTTCTTCCATGCGGGTCAGGTGTGCGTCGGTGAACACGGGGTGCCGGTACTTCGTGACGAAAACCAAGTGAGCATGCATGAGGAAAACTACGTGTCTGCCTGTACGGAATTCGCTGTCGATAGCCATAAACCAAATGCTACGGTGATCCACATGACAGCGACAGTGAAGACCGAGGAGGCCGGGCACGCTCGGTACACCTATCGGCTTCGCTTATCGCCGACCTCCCGGGATGCGCTGCTGGCCGAGTGGGATCGGTGCCGGTGGGCATGGAACCAGTGTGTGGCCACCTCCCGTCAGGCGCACCGTGCGGGCGGGAAATGCGGTCCCGCGCACCTGGACAAGCTGCTGACTGGATGGCGGAGGGAACACGACTGGCTGGGTGCTGGCGGTTCGGTTCCGCAGCAGCAGATCATCCGTGACTTCGCCAAGTCCCGCGCCAAGGCGTTGAAGGACGTCAAGGCCCGGTTGCCGATGCGGCAGCGGGCGGGGATGCCGAAGTTCAAGAAAAGGGCGCTGGCGCGTCCGAGCTTGAACTACACGCTGCGCGGGTTCCGGATCAAGGACGGTCGCCTGCACTTGGCGGGTGGCATCGTGTGCACGGTGGTGTGGTCTCGCGAGCTTCCTTCCACACCGTCGTCGGTGCGTGTGTACCAGGACGCCCAAGGGCACTGGTATTGCTCGTTCGTGGTCGCGACCGAGGTACGGTCGTTGCCGGAAACCGGTCAGGTGATCGGCATCGACTGGGGTGTGACCGAGACCGCTACGACCACATCCGAAGCCCACGATCTTCCGCATGTCGAGTACGGCAAGCGCGCGGCGGTGAAGCTGGCCCGCTACCAGCGGATGATGGGCCGGCGTCGGCCGGCGAAGGGCAAGCCCGCTTCAAAGGGATACCGCAAAGCCCAACGCCAGGCCGCGAAAGCGCACGCGAAGGTCGCCCGCCAGCGTCAGGACACGGCCCGTAAATGGGCCATGCGTGTGGTGACCGACCACGATGCGATCGCGGTGGAGGACTTCCGCCCGAAATTTCTCGCGAAGACCACTATGGCCAGGAAAGCGGCTGATGCCGCGATCTCGGCCACGAAAAACGAACTGATCATGATGGGACGCAAGCACGGCCGCCTGGTGGTGCTTGTCGATCCGAAGCACACGACGATGGACTGCGGACAGTGCGGGGCGAGAACCAAGCACGCGCTGCCGCTGTCGGAACGAACCTATACCTGTACCGCGTGCGGACACGTCTGTCCGAGAGACAAGAACTCCGCGCGTGTGATGCTGGTCCGGGCTGGGCTGTACCCGGCTGGTGTTGAGGGCGGAAGACCTCCCGAGGCGCTGCCTCGGGAGGCTGCCTGAGCCAGGAATCCCCACTACGCCTGGAGACGAGGGACGAAGAATCCCCCGCCTTCAGACGGGGGGGAGCAGTCAAGTAGGGGTGCTGCAACCAGTCCCCGACGGTGCGCGAGCCAAGGGCGGCGAAGTCGGCCTTGAGTTCGGCGGCGACGTGCTTGTGGATGTCGCCGGTGAGCACCGCCGGGTTGCTGGTGCGCTGCATCGCCTCGATCAGCCGGCGCTGTGCGGCGGGGAAGCCGTCCCGCTGGTCGGTGCGGTCGTCGGTGATCGCCGCGACCGTGACACCAGGAACCGGTAGAAGTACTCCCGGCCGGGTGAAGACCGGATGACGGCTCGGCGGCCGAGACCCGTCCGGCGAGAGCGGTTGCGGCCCGGTTCTGTTCGCGGCGAGGACATTGTGGACGGTGCAGGTGGATTGGTCATACCCAAGTCGGGGATCCCGGGGTGAGAAGGCGACGGCAATTCCCGCAGGGGGCCGCTACCCGCGCCGCCACGCAAGCCGATCCTGAAATCATCTCTAAGATGCGTCGGTGCAGATGTCCCTTGAGGTTCCCCACGACGTGCACCGCCTGCGGTGCACGATCCGGTTCCTGTCCCGTCCTTACGTGCTCCTCACCCGCATCCTGGGCGGGGTGCTCGCCTTCCTCGGCGTGGTCCTCGTCGTGCTGGACACCTCCTCGGCGGTCGGGTACGCGGCCGTCGTCGGCGGGCTGGCGGTGGTGTTCGCGATCGAGCCGATCATGGTGGCGGTGGGGATGCGCGCCCAGGCCGCCGCCATCCAGCACGGGTATCACCTGACGCTGGACGACGAGTGGCTGCACATCGCCTACCCGCTGGCCGAGTCTCGGTGCCGGTGGGCCGGGCTCGATCGCGTGGTGGAGACCCCCGAGGTCCGGTACGTGATGTTCGGCAAGGCGCAGGCCATGGTCGTCCCCAAGGACGTGATGACTCCGGAGCAGCAGGCCGAGTTCGCGGCCTTCGTCGCGGCTCGCCGCTGATCCGCCCCGAGCGGAACCGGCAAGCCGCACTCGGGTCGTCGCAGCGGCGCTAAGATCGTCGGCGGAACGTCGCATTGGGCCTGGTGGGATGGGGGGGTGGCTCGTGGGCGATGAGGGCGAGACCAACAACGAGCAGAGCGGCACGGTCAACGGGCCGGTCGCGCAGGTCGGCAACGTTTACGGCGGCGTTCACTTCGGTGGGCGGCAACAGGATCCGGTGGTGCCCCGGCAGCTGCCGCCGGCCGTCGCGTCGTTCGCGGGGCAGGCGGACGAGACCGCGGCGTTGAACGCGGTGCTGGCGGATTCCGCCCGCGTGGTGGTGATCTCGGCGGTCGAGGCGACGGCGGGCATCGGCAAGACCGCGTTGGCGGTGCACTGGGCGAATCAGGTTGCCGAGCGGTTCCCCGACGGCCAGTTGTACGCGAACATGCGGGGTTCCGACGCTTCCGGTTGGCCGGTGCGGCCGGGCGATGTGCTCCGGAGCTTCCTGGAAGCGCTTGGGGACGACAAGATCCCGTCGGACGCGGCGGCGCAGGCAGCCCGGTACCGCACGCTGCTGGCGGACCGGCGGGTGCTGGTGGTGCTGGACGACGTCCGTGACGCCGAGCAGGTGCGTCCGCTGCTGCCCGGCGGTTCCGCCGCGTTCGTCGTGGTGACCAGCCGAAACCAGTTGACCGGCCTGATCGCCGAAGGCGCCCGCTCGCTCACCCTGGACGCGCTCGGCGGTGACGAGGCGCGCGAGCTGCTGGCGCGCCGGCTGGGCGACGACCGGTTGGCGGCCGAGCGGCAGGCTGCCGACGAGCTGATCGAGCTGTGCGGGCGGCTGCCGCACGCGCTGAGCGTCGTCGCCGCCAGCGCGGCTAGCGCCTCGTTGTCCGCGCTGGCGGCGGAATTGCGGAATTCGGTCAGCCCGCCGGGCGTCGGCAACCTCGCGGCCAGGATGGTGGCGGTGCTCGAATGGTCCCGGGCGCGCAGCGCGCCACCGCCGGTCGAGGGCGACTGGCGGAGCCGGGTCCGGGCTCCCGGCTGGGTCCGCAGCTCGAAGGTCCTCTTCGCGGCCGCCGCGGCCGTCACGGCGACCACGTTGTTCGTGTCCACCGGCATGATCGCCGCCTCGAGCTTCCTTGGGCTCGGGTACTTCCTGATCCGGTTCGCGCTGCTCTTCGCCGGGCTCGTGCTCATGGAGCGCCCCGGCGGGCGGGGCGTGATCGGCGCGGGGCTGGTCGTCGCGAACGCGGTCTACTGCCTCGTGGACGTGCTCGCCTCGATCCACGCGGAGGCCGATGTCTGGGTGTGGCTGGAGTTCTTCGCGGTTATCGCCTTCACCGTCCTGCTGGTCATGCGGTGGGCCCCGTTCGGCGCGGTGCCGCGACGAGCGCGCTTCGTGCCGCCCAGCCGGCGCCCGCTCGCCTACGTCGTGGTCGGGGCGGCCGCCGCGCAGTTCGTCATGCTCTTCGCCGGGATCCCGCACGAATACGGCAGCATGACCGTGATGGCCGGTGTCGGCGCGCTGGCGGCGCTGCTGCCGGTGGTGGCCATCGGCGGCCTGTGCGCGGTCACCGCGCTGACGGAGCCCGGAGACGAAGCGCAGCGGACGTTCGTCGCCGCGACGGCCGCGGCGTACCTCGGCCCGGAACTGCTGCTCCTGCTCGGTTCGCTGCTCCTCGGGCCGCAATTCACCTACCTCGGCGGCGCGTTCTGGTCGGACGGCCAACTCGTCGGTTCCTGGGGCGTTTTCGCGTTCGCGCAGGCCGTCGTGGCGGCGGCGCTGCTGGCGTCGACACTGGTGCTGCTGCGGCGCAGCGGCGCGCGGAACTGACCTCAGCGGTCCAGGCGTTCGGCGGCCTTGGTGGCCTTTTCCCTGGTCGAGCGGCTGACCCGTTGGTCCGATTCGAGGTCTCGCAGCGCCGCCAGCCCTCTGTTGCGGTTGACGCGGGAGAGCGCGCGTGCCGCGTCGAAGCGCGTCTCGTCGCTTTTTGCGCCAGCCGCCAGTCCGGCCAGCAGCCGCTCCGAGGTCTTCCGGTCGCCGACCTTCTGGGCCGCGTGGAGCCGGATGGCTTCGGCGACCGCCGTGTCTTCGGCCAGGTGCGCCAACGCTTTCCGGACTGCCCCCGCCCTTTCCGAGTGCGCCTTCTCCAGCGCCTTCATCCGGAGCGCGCCCGGCAGGCTCCTGTCCTCGCCGATCACCACCAGGGCGTCGACGCCCTTCACCCCGTCGTGGCTAAACAGGGCCAACGCGGCCTCGTGCCGGTCCTCCGGCTGGGCTTCGGAATCCTCTGCGATCCCGGCGAGCAAAGCCGCACCCGTGGTGTCGTGCTTCGCCAAGGCAGCGCGGGCCGCCTGCACGCGCAACGCGCTGTCCACATCGGACGATTTGGCAAGCTCGCCGTAGAGATCCGCGGCGGCGGGGCCGGATGATTTGGCCGCGATCTCGGCGGCGCGGAAACGATCGGGATCGGTCTGACCGCGGGTGCGCACGAAATCGCGGAGGCCGGGGAACGCGGCGGCACCGTCGAGACCCGCCAGGTACTCCAGCGCTTCCAGGCGATACGAGTCGGTTGCGGAGCAGCTGTCCACGATGTCCAGGACGAGCGCGACGACAGCCTTGCGGTTGCCGCCCCTGGCCATCCTCGCGGCCTCCAGGCGGAGTTCGCGGTCGAGCTTCCGGCTTTCCGCTATCTCCAGGACGAGTTCGACGTCCCGCCCGTGCTCCTTGACCAAGAGGCTCGCGGCGTCGAACCGGCGGGCGATCGGTGCCTTCTCGGATTCGACGAGGGCCGTGAGCTCGGTTTCGGCGCGCCCCGGATCGTGGCCTTCGATCAGGCGTACTGCCCGGCGGCGGACCCCTGGCTTCACGGCCGAACGCACCAGTCCGGAAAGCGCGCTCAGCCCGCGGTCGACGTCGTGTGCGAGCAGGATCTCGCCCGCGTCCAGCTGCGCATCGTCGTCGAGTCCGCGGTCGCCGGCTAATCGGGACAGGACGGTGAGGTCCTGCCCCAGGACCGAGACGAGGATCTCCGCAGCCTCGACCCGTAGCGCGCCGTTGTCGCTGTCCGCCGCGACATCGGCGAACAGCGCATGCGCCTGCTCAACGCCCAGGTCGCGCAAGTGGCGGGCCAACGCGGTCCTGGGCGTCTTCTTGATCGCGGTGTCGTTGATGAACTGCCGGATGCTCGGGATCGCCCGCTCGCTGTCGAGCGAGGCGAGTTCGCGGACGGCCTCGTAGCGCCGGTGCTCGGCGGCCGTACCGGCCAGCACCTCCAGTTCGGTGACCGCCCGGTCCTCGTCCAGATCCGCGAGCCAGGTCAGGCAGTCCTGCCATTCGCGGCTGGCGCTCTTGGGGTTCGCGACGACCTTGCACAGGATTCGCACGGCCCGGTCGACGAGATCGCGATCCAGGACCACGCCGTGCCGCGCCAGCTCGGCCAGGAAGCCGACGTTGTTCCGCCAGCGGCCCCAGCGCAGCAGCTTCCGGAGCATGCGCGTCAGATCGATGCCCTCCTCCGCCCACCGCGCGGCCAGGAACGTCTTGACCTCCAGGTGCGACCAGGGCCAACGCGGCTGCGGCGCGAGCAGCCGCCGGCCGGACCAGGTGCGCGGATCGCTGCGGGCGACGAGGTGGCAGGCCGCGAGGTACTCCTCGACGGTCTGGTGCAGGAACTGGAATTCGCTGCCCGGCTGGATGACCAGGCCGCTGACCCGGAGGACGTCGGCGAGGACGTCTGCCCACTCCTCGGGCGACATCGCCGCCGGGCGTTCGACGCCGGTCCAGGCGAGCGCGTGCTCGAACAGCGGCAGGTCGCGCTGCTCGGCACCGAGCTTCTGCCGCCCGAAGGCGATTTCCTGCAGCAGCGGCTCGATGTTCTCGACCAGCTCGTCCACCGCGCGCTCGGCCGTCGGGCCGTGCTTGAAAACACGGTTGCGCATCAGCGTCCGGGCGTCGAGCTCGCTGAGCTTGGTCTTCAGCCACGACACGAACCGGCCGTACAGCTGGGACTGGTTGTCGGGCAGCTCGTCGTTCGGGTTCTCCGCGTACAGCAGGCACAACATCGTGGAGATCAGCGGGACGTGGGCGAGCGTGCGGAGCTTCGTCCGGTGCACCCGCGCCAGGAAATCCGCGGCGGCGGCCTCCGGCCCCGGGTGCTGCCGCTCGCGCAGCACGCGGGCGGCGAAGTCGCGGAGCTCGTCGTCGGTGAACGGCTCGATGCTGAAGGTCGGGTACCGGGTCTGGTCGATCCGGCCGAGGAAGCCGCGCCGGTCCAGCGGCCGGCTGGTGATGAGCACCCAGTACTCCGGCTGTTCGCGCAGCTCACCGATCTTGCGGAGCACGTCGAGGCGCGCGGCCGGATCGAGGACCTCGTCCAGGCCGTCCACCAGCACGAGCCAGCGAACGCCGGGCAGCGGCTCGGCGCCGAAGAGCTCGACCAGCTGCGACCGGTCCAGCTGGTGGCTGAAGCCGTGCACGACGCCGTCGGCCAGCGCGTCGGGCAGCGTCGCCGTCCTGGTCAGCGCCTCGGCCGGGATCAGCACCGGCACGAACTCGCCGTCTCCCTCGGCCAGCCACTGCCGGGCGGATTCGGCGGCCAGCCGCCGGACCAGGCTGGACTTGCCCATTCCCGGGTAACCCAGCACCTGAACGCCCGGATGGTGCTCCAGCAGGCGGTCCGCCTGCAGCCGTTCCAAGAGCTCCGGCGGCTCGGCGGCGTCGGCCAGCCGCGTGGCCTGGCGGGCTAGGTAGATCTTCGAAAGCGGCGGGGCTTGGCGGCTCACCAGCGAATACGCGTGCTCGTGATCCGCGCGGCCGACCGTGGTGAGGTAGCGGCGCAGGCGCGGCCCGACGTGCTGCCACCCGCCCGCGCGGAGCTGCTCGGCGCTGAGCCGATCGAGCCAGTCGTGGTTGAGTCGCGCCGCCGCCAGCTCCGGAACCGCAGGGACGGCAACGAGATCGCCGGCGTCGTCCAGCACTCCGCACACGCCGCCGGTGCGCCAGTCCAGCACCGGAGCCCCGGTTTCTGAGCCGACCACGACGCGCTCGTCATCGGCAGGCGTTCCCACGGTGGCACAGGCATAGGGCTGGTCGTCGGGCTCGGTCCGGATCAGCGCGAGGCCGCCGCCCAGCGACTCCGCTTCCAGGCCGGTGAGCGAGGCATGGGTCAGCACGACTCCGGGTGCGAGGCGAACGCCGCTGCCGGAACCGACCGCAACGGTCGCCTCGCGCAGCGCGTCGCGCAGCCGGCGACGCGCTTCCGACGGCTCCGATCGGTGCACGTGAATACCGCCCTGGATGCAGTTCGCTTGCACCACATGGCCGTGTACCGGTCCGTTGACCTCGTTCTTGTGCACCCGGAGACGTTAAACCGCAACGCCGTTGGCATGGCACCGATTGGAAAGATCGATCCGGAACGCGCAGGGTGGCCCTGGCAGGGCGTCCCTGCGGCGGCGGGCCTGCCGCATGCTTACCGGCATGCGTGTTCTCATCCCCGTTGGTTTCGAGCACTTCCGTGGCCGGCCCGGCCCTGCGACGGTCGGCGTGGTGGCGGTGTGACGATGCGATACCGGCTTTTCGGCCGAACCGGCCTGCGCGTTTCCGAACTCGTCCTCGGCACCATGGTCATCGACGATGCGCGCGAGTGCCGGCGCATCATCGACGCCTACGCCGATGCGGGCGGCAACGTCCTCGACACCGCCTCTGCCTACGGCGAGAGCGAGAGCATCCTCGGCACCGTCGTCGACCGGCGCGACCGCTTCGTCATCGGCACGAAGTACACGTTGTCGCGGGATGCCGCCGATCCCAACGCCTCCGGCAACCACCGCAAGAACCTCGCGCTGTCGCTGGAGCAGAGCCTCCGCCGGCTGCGCACCGACTACATCGACATCTACTGGGTGCACATCTGGGACCGCCACACGCCGGTGGAGGAGACGATGCGCGCCCTGGACGACGCCGTGCGGGCGGGAAAGATCCTCCACGTCGGGGTGTCCGACGCGCCGGCATGGGTCGTCAGCCGCGCGAACACGCTCGCGCAGTGGCGGGACTGGACGCCGTTCGCGGGCCTGCAGGTGCCCTACAACCTGCTGAAGCGGGACATCGAACGAGAACTCCTGCCGATGGCGGAGGCGTTCGGGATGAGCGTGACGACGTGGGCACCGCTCGCGGCCGGCGTGCTCTCCGGCGCGGTCGGCAGGCGGGTCGATCCCGCCGCGCTCACCGAGCGGGACCGCGCCGCGGCCGACGCCGTCCGCGAGGTCGCCGACGAACTGGGCGTCCGGCCGGCCCAGGTGGCGATCGCCTGGACCCGCAGCAAATCCCCGGCGGTGCTGCCCATCGTCGGGGCCAGCAGCGTCGCGCAGATCATCGAGAACGTCGGCGCGGTCGACGTCGTCCTGCCCGACGAGGCGATCGAACGGCTCGACTCCGCAGTGGAGTTCCGGCTCGGCTTCCCCGGCGACTTCATCGCCGAGTGCGAGACGAACCCGTTCGTCTTCGGTGACAACGCTACGAAGGTTGACGCCTGGCCGGTGGGCCGTCCTGAAGCGTGAGACGCGTTGTGCGACGGCGTGTTTTCGGGTGCACGGGAAGGGCATCCGTGTCATCCTCGGCGTCGCGTGATCATCTCACCGGAGGAGTGGATCGGTGCCATCGGTTCGTGCTGGTTCGGTTGTCGTGCTCGCGGCTGCGCTGAGTGCCGGGGTTCTGGCGCCGACCGGCTCCGCGCAGCCGGATTCCGCCCAGGACCTGGAGGTCCTCTTCGTCGGCGCGCACCCGGACGACGAGGCATCGCTGCTGTCGACGTTCGGCCGGTGGCGCCACGACCACCAGGTGCGCACCGACGTCGTGACCATCACCCGAGGCGAAGGCGGCGGCAACGCGGTCGGGCCGGAGGAGGGACCGGCGCTGGGCCTGCTGCGCGAAGGTGAGGAACGGCGCGCGGTCGGCGCCCTCGGCCTCACGGACGTGTACAACCTGGACAAGCCCGATCTCTACTACACGGTGAGCGCCCCGCTGACCGATCAGGCCTGGCACCACGACGACGTGCTGGCGAAGCTCGTCCGCGTCGTGCGGCAGACCAGGCCCGAGGTCGTCGTCACCATGGATCCCGCGCCCACGCCGGGAAACCACGGCAATCACCAGTACGCCGCGCGGCTCGCGCTCGAGGCGTACCGCCAAGCGGCCGATCCCGCGGCGTTCCCCGAGCAGATCAACTACGAGGGCCTGGCGCCCTGGTCGGTGCGCCGGGTGCTGTCGAACGCGGCCGGAGCGGAGGAGGAAGTCCAGGGGCCGGACTGCGAGAAGCGCACCACTCTGGCGGATTCGCCCGGGCCCGAGTACTACGTGCACGGGATCGCCGGCCACATCAACTGGGAGCAGCGGGAACGCGTCGCCGAACGCGAGTACAAGAGCCAGGGCTGGGCCGGCCGGCCGGACATCCCGGCCGATCCCGCGCAGGTCGGCTGCGAGCACCTCACCGAGATCGCCAACCGCGCGCCGCACGCGCCAGCGGCACAAGGCGCGGACGCGCCCCTGCTCGGCGCGGTGCTGCCGATTCCCGGTGGCCTCCCGGTCGGCACCGGGCTGACCGCGACCGCGCAGCGCCAGCGGATCACTCCCGGCGAGCGCACGCAGGTCCGCGTCGAGGTGACCGCACCGGCGGAAACGACGTTGCAAGCGGGCCGGGTCGAACTGGATCTGCCGCCGGGATGGGAAGTCCAGGGCGACGGCGCGTTCGGGACTCTCGAACCGGGAACGACCGCGCGAGTCGACTTCGTCGTGACCGTGCCGGGCCACCACGCATCCGCGCGCGTGCCGGCGCCGGTGCGGATCGAATCCCCGCAGGGACGCGGGGAGAGCGAGCTGCGGTTCGACGTCGTGCCACCGGTCGTGGCCGAGCAGGCGCCGCTCCCGGGCGTCGCGGAGTTCCAGCGGTGGACGGCGGAAGCGCAATTTCCCCTGCTGCAGAACAAGGTCGCGCCGGTTCAGACCGTTCCGGCGCTCGGCGAGCGCGATGTTCAGGTGGTCGTGCGCAACTACAGCGCGCAACCCCGTTCCGGCGCGGTTCGGTTCGCGCCGCCGCAGGGATTCGAAGTGCCGAACGCCGAGCAGCGGTTCCAGGAAGTCGGTCCTGGGGAAACCACGCTGCTCACCTACGCCGTGCGCAGCACCGATCCCGGGATGCCCACCGGGATGCAGGGCGGCGACCACTCCTACACCTTGACCACCCGCACCGATGACGCCGCGACGAGCGAGAGCACGGCAGCCCTGGAACTGGTGACTACGGCGACGATCCCGCAGGCCGCTGCGGAGCCGGTGGTGGACGGCGAAGCCGGACCGCAGGAGTATCCGGGCGCTCCGCTCGACGTGTCCGCGCGGTGGGAGGGCGACCAGTGCGAGGCGCCGGATTGCGCAGCCACGGCAAGGCTTTCCTGGCGCGGCGAGAAGCTGTACGCGCTGGTCGACGTCGTGGACAACGAGCGAGGTGCGCTGCTTGCGCCGGAGGACTGCAAGCGGCACTGGCGCACCGACGCGGTCGAGATCACCATCGACCCGAAGGCGGATTCGGAGAACACGTCGAGCACGTTCAAGGTGGCGGTCCTGCCGGCCACCCGCGGAGCCGGAACGCCGTGCCACGCAAGGGATGCGGACAACCACCAGGGTCCTGGCGAGGAGACCGCGCCGGGCGTGGAGCTCGCGTCGAAGCCCCGCGCGGACGGTTACGCGGTCGAGGTGGCGATTCCGCTGCAGGACCTGCCGGGCTCGGTCGATCCCCGGCGGCTGGGCCTGAACGTCCTGGTGTACGACTCGGACACGCAGGACCTGACCGGCCAGTCCCGGCTCGGCTGGTCGACCTGGGGCGGCGTGCAAGGCGACCCGTACCGCTGGGGCCACGCGCTCCTCCAAGACCGGCCAGCGGGCGAACCGACCCCACCGCCGGCTCCGGTGCTCCCACTGGATTCGCTGTCCTCTGTGGACTCACCGCAGTCCATCGAGCAAGCCGTGCGGCTGAACACCTCGCTGGGTGGTGCCCCGCCGGCGGGTGACTCGGCAGCACGGCTCACGAGTGCACGAGTGGAGCAAGGCGAGATCCAGGCTCTCCTGGACGTGAACGGCACGGGAAAGATCCACCTGTTCGCGGTGGACGCCAACGGTGCCGTCCTGGCAGACCAGGAGATCGACGTCGAAGGCCAAGGAGAGCGACGCACGACGATCGCGGTCCCCAACGGCACGCCGACGCGGGTGCTGGCGGGATTCACCACTCCGAACGGCGCCACGGCGGCAGCGGCCGACGTCCGGTAGGCAGCGGGCCGAATCGCCATCCCCGGGTCTGTTCGGGGAAAGCCCTGATGTCCAAGAGGCCGGCCCGGACCAGGGTCGGTTCATGAAGTTCTCACGTGCATGTCTGATCGCGGCGCCGCTGTGCTTCGCCGGGTACGGGGTCGTCCGCCTCGTCGGCAGGATGGACGGGCAGTACGGCCCGGGCCTCGACTGGCAGGTCGCCCACCTCGTGAACCTCGTCGGACTCGCATTGTTCGGTCCCGCTGTTCTGGGGCTGCGACGGGAGTTGTCGGGGCGCGGCCGGACCTTCTGGACCGTTGTCACGCTAGTCGGCGTGGGCACCTCGACCGTCCAGTTCGTGATCGACGTCGTGGCCGGGCTGGTGGCGTCCGACAAGGCCGGGATGAGAGAGATCAGCGCCCAGGTCAGCGCCATCCCGGGTGCGCGCGTCGCCTTCTACGTGGTCGGCCCGCCGCTGCTGTATGTCGGGCTGCTCGCCTTGACGATCATGCTGGCCAGGGCGAAGGCTGTCGCGTGGTGGAGCCCGGCGCTCATCCTGGTCGGGGCGAGCCTGCCCATCGTGTCGCTCGACCTTGTTCCGATCGGCGCACTGTGCGCCCTCGCGGCGCTGGCCCCGCTAGCGAGTGGGCAACTCGGCACGCGGCGCACGGCGGCCGCGGCGGGAACGTGACGGGGCCGCGCCCGGTGTGGCGCGGCCCCGTTCGTGCCGGTCGGTCAGAAGCCGGTGCTGGTCAGCTTCGAGATCTTCGCCTGGTGGAGCTTCTTGATCGGGTTGGTCGCCTTGTGCTCGTAGACCTGCGCGCCGGATTCGAAGAGCAGGTAGGCGTTGTCGCCGTAGGTGGTCATGCCTTCGCTCATGCTCGGCGCCCGGAAGCACTTGGCCGACGGTTCGAGCTGGTGATCGGCCCGGTTGGAGATGTAGAGGTTGCTGCGGTTCTTGGTGGTGGCCGAGGTGCTGAAGACGAACTTGTCCTCGGTGACCAGCAGGCCCTGGGCCTTCTTCGGCACCTCGAACTTGCCCGCCTCCTGCGGCGTGCCGTCCGGGCCGATCCGGTAGGAGTGCATCACGTCCCGGTCGGTGCGGTTGAACTTGCCCGCGTACAGCACGTCGCCGTAGCTGCCGAGGAACGACGCGGCGTAGACGCCCGTCTTGCCCACCGGTTCCATGGACGAAACGCCCGGCTCGCGCAGTTGCTTCAAGACTTCCTCCGCCCGGTACCAGGCGAGATTGCTGCTCTTGGCCGAGACGTAAAGCCACGGGCCGACGACGGCCGCGCCGCCCATGTGGGACGGGGCCACCTCGACCGGATCCAGCGCCTTGCCGGTCTTCAGGTCGATGCCGTAGATCCGGCCGTTCACCTGCTCGCCGCCGACCTCCTTGTAGGAGGTGACCAGCATGACGTCCTGGATCCGGGTCAGGCCCTGCGGGACGTAGCCGTCCGCCAGACCGGGGATCGACCAGGCTTCCTTGTCGAACTTGTCGTCGTAGACCTTCGACGCCGACGGCCCGGGGTAGAAGTCGTCGCTGCCGCGCTCGGTCGAGCACTTGATGGCCCGGTCGCCGTCCTCGTCCACAGGCGCGGCACCGCCGGTCGTGGCCGCGCCCAGCAGCAGCGCGCCCCCAGTGATCGCGATCAGGGTGGTCCTCGTCGATGTGCGCATTTTTCCCCAGTTCTACGGCGTGCGGATCGTTGCGCGTGACAACGCGAGTAGGAGTATTTGGCGGCGGCACGGGCGCTGTCAGCGGGAACCCGCAGGTTGCCCCGAACGTGCGACCACGGACGTCTGATGTGGACACTCGCGCCGCATGCGTAGGCTTCGGCGCGGGTGTAGCGGCACGAGACGGGAGCAGTGGTGGGATCGGAAGCGCCGTTGATCACGATCGGGGTGCCGGGCTCGTTCGCCTGGAAGGTGTTCCACGAACGCCACCCGGCGATGATCGAGCAGCTGTGCGCCGCGTTCCCCTACGGGACCGCCGTGCGCGGCAGGCTGGCGGAACTGCTGCGCGAGACGACCGGGGGAGTGGTCGAGCCGCTCGGCGACGACGCGCCCGACCACGACGTTTGGGCGGCCTGGGCGGCGGACCGGCTGGGCAGGCCGTGGGCGGACTGCTCGTTCCTGTGGGCGGAGAGCTACTTCTTCCGCAAGCTGCTCGCGGCCGTCGGCTACTTCGCGCCCGGGCAGTGGCGCGGGATCGATCCGTTCGCTCCGATGAAGGACGCCGAGCTCCGCAGCGCCGGCACCGCCGAGACGCTGGCGGCGCTCGACGCGTTGCCGCGGCTTAACGAGGTCGATCGCGATGACACCGTGGTCCGGGCGGCGGTGTGGGGGAACCAGGCTGATCTCGCGTTCCGGATGTCGGCGGGCTCCGAGGGCGCTGCGGCCGGGTTGGTGACCGGCGACAGCGGACTGTTCTGGTCGCTGTTCGGCGAACCCGGCCCGGTCCACCTCGTCGCCGACAACTCGGCCGGTGAGCTGGCCGCCGACCTGGTGCTGATCGACCACCTGCTGACGACCGGCCGCGCGGACCGCGTCGTCCTGCACGTCAAGCCGACGCCGTACTACGTCTCCGACGCCACGCCCGCCGATGTCGTCGGCGTCCTGCGCCACCTGGTCGGCCTCGCCGGGGAGGCGGGCGAGGTCGGGCGGCGGGTCTGGGACGGCCTGCGGGCCGGGCGGATCGAGGTGCGTGCCCATCCGTTCTTCTGCGCACCGCTGGACTACCGCGCCATGCCCGCTGATCTGCGAGCCGAGTTCGAGTCCGCGTCGGTCACCATCATGAAGGGCGACCTGAACTACCGGCGCCTCGTCGGCGACCGGTACTGGCCCGCCACCACGCCGTTCGCCGACGTCGTCGCCTACTTCCCGTCCCCGGTGGCCGCGTTGCGGGTCCTGAAATCGGAGGTCGTGGTGGGGCTCGACGACGCGACCGTCGCGACGCTGGACGGCACCGGCGAAGCCTGGCGGACCGGCGGTTCCCACGCGCTCATCCAGGCGGCGGTTCTCGGTGATGCAGCGGTCACACGTTGACCCGGAAAGCGGCGACGATGGAGTGCGCCGGGCCGCCGATCCGGCTCCACGCCGTAGCGTCCCCGCCGTAGCGGAAACACCACCTCCGACGGGGTTCGTGCTCAGCCCGAAGATCGTCTCGGAGCTGACCGCGAACGACGCGCCTGGGCCACCGAGGTGGCTCCACACGCCGGGAGACACCTCCGGGTCGTCCTCGGGGGAGACGAACTGGAACCCCAATGGGAATCGGGCTCTGAAAGACGATCTGGTGACCGAATTCGCAGTCGTGGGCACGAGAACGACAACGCCCTCGGCGCGATACCGAGGGCGTTGTCCCGACGTCGACAGGAGAACGCGGATCAGCGTTCGGCGTGCCGCTTCGCCTGGTCCAGGAGGGCCGCCAGGACGACCAGAGCGGCGCTGGCGATCAGGATCAACGACACGCCCCAGGTGGCGTGGCTTTCGCTGGCGCCGACGATCGCCAACGCCAGCATCGGTGCCAGCCCTCCGGAGATGGCGCCGCCGAACTCCCGCCCGACGCCGACCCCGCTGACGCGCACGGAAGCCGGGAACTGCTTGGACAGGAACGCTCCCTGCGGCGCGAACATGGCCGGTGCCAGTACCCCGGTGGCGATCACCAGGCACAACCAGATCGCGGTGGTGTCCCTGGTGTCGAGCAGCACGAAGAACGGGAAGGCGAACAGGGCCGACGCGACACCGCCGGCCAGGACTACGCGGCGGCTGCCGAAGCGGTCGCTCGCCCAGCCGAACACCGGCGCCATGACGATCGCGGCAGCGCTGGCCAGTGCGATGCCGAATGCGCCCACATTCGCCGCGACACCTTGGAATTCCGACAGGTAGGCGAGGGAGAAGGTCTTGAAGATGTAGCTGAGGGCGTTGTATCCGAGCGCAATCCCCATCACGACGAGCAGGCCGCGCCAATCCTGCTTCAGCAGCGTGACGAGCGGGATCTGCGCCTTCGCCGGCTTTTCGGCGCCCTGCTCGAATGCAGGGGACTCCGGAATCCGGCGTCGTACCCAGATTCCCACGCCCACCAACGCGAAGCTCGCGATGAACGGGATGCGCCAGCCGCCGGACCGCACGAACTCCTCGCTCACGCTGGTCAGCGCTCCGACCGTCAGCGACGACAGGAGCAGACCGACGTTGAGTCCGAGCGCGGGCCAAGCTCCCTGCCTGCCGCGCCGGTCCGAGCTGGCGTGTTCGTAGGCGACCACCGCCGCGCTGCTGTACTCGGCGCCGGAACCCAGGCCCTGGAGGACTCGCAGGACGACGAGGGCGATCGGCGCGAGCACGCCGATGGTCTCGTAGGTGGGGAGCAGGCCGATCAGCCCGGTCGCGGCCCCCATCAGCACGAACGTCATCATCAGGACGTTCCGGCGGCCGATGCGGTCGCCGAGGTGGCCGAACAGCAGCCCGCCGATCGGCCTGGCCAGGAAGCCCACCGCGAAGGTGGCGAAGGCGGCCAGCGTGCCGGCCGAGCCGTCGGTCTTCGGGAAGAAGAGGCCGCCGAAGACCAGCGCCGCCATCGAGGCGTAGAGGTAGAAGTCGTACCACTCCAAGGCGGAACCCACGATCGTCGCGGTCGCCACCCGTCGGCGGGTCGAGCTTTCGTGCAAGCCGGAACCGGGCTCGGGTTTGGAGAGCAGGTCGGTCATGAAGCGATCCTCGATCGTCGTTGAAGGAGAACTGGCGGCCGGGCGCAGCACGTGGCTGCGCCGCAAGGGATTCGTGGGTCAGATGCCGGTCGGGGACTCGCGCACGGTCCGGGCGATGTCGGCCAGCCCGAGCTGGTCGAAGGCCTCGGCGGCGATGTGGCTGCCGATGAGCAGGCTCGAAGTCGCCGCCGGCGACGGGGCGTTGAGCACGTGGATCGCGCGCGGCGTGTGGCTGATGACGAAGTCGTCGACCAGCTCGCCGGTGGCCTTGACGGCCTGCGCCCGCACGCCGCTGCCGTGCCGGCGCAGGTCCTCGCCGTTGATCTCCGGGATCATCCGGCGGACTTCGCGCACGAACAGCGGCCAGATCAGCGATCGGCCGATTTCCGCGAGGCCGTAACGCCAATAGCGCCGGGCGAGCCCGCGCAGGGCGGGATCGAGCAGCAGTTCGCCCAGCATGCGCGGGTCGACGTCGCGCCACCGGTAGCCCTGGCGCGCCAGGGCGGGCACCGCGTTGGGGCCCACGTGCACGGTGCCGTCGAGCATCGGCGTCACGTGCACGCCGAGGAACGGGAGATCCGGGTCGGGCACCGGGTAGACCGGGTTGTTGATCAAGCCGCGGCGGGCCGGGCGGATCTCGGCGTACTCGCCGCGGAAGGGCATGATCCGCACCGGCGGGTGGTGCCCGGCGGCCTCGGCGATCTTGTCGCTGTGCAGGCCGGCGCAGTTGACGATGATCCGCGCCCGCACCTCGCCGGTGGGGGTGTGGACGACGGTCCGGTCGCGGGCGATGGTGAACGACCGCGCCGGCGAGTTCGTGCGCAGGTCGGCGCCGAGCTCGGTGAGCTCGGCCGCGAAGGCGCGGCACACCTGGCCGAAGTCGGTCATCGCGGTGTCGGCGACCGCCAGCGCGCCGACACCGGCGACGTGGGGTTCCCGCTCGGCGATCTCGCCGCGGCTCAACCGCTGCACCGTGACGCCGTTCTCCCGGCCCCGAGCTTCGAGCGCGTCCATCCGCGGCAGCTGCTCCTCAGCCGTGGCGACCACGATCTTCCCGGTGCGCTTGACCGGTACTCCGTGCTCGTCGCAGTAGCGGATCATCGCTTCTCCGCCGGCGCGGGCCAGCCGCGCCTTGAGGCTGCCCGGCGCGTAGTACAGGCCACTGTGGATCACGTTGCTGTTGTGCCCGGACTGGTGCGCGCCCCACCGCGATTCCTTCTCCAGGACAGCGACGGAGGCATCCGGATGCGCGCGCAACACCGCCCTCGCCGTTGCCAGCCCGAGCAATCCACCGCCGATGATTGCGACGTCGACGTCACCGGACATCCGGAAACCTTCCCTTCGAGTTGATTCGCAGCGAATGTATACAGTCGCTGCGGATTGGACAAGGGGTATCCTGGCGCAGTGACTCGTGCAGCCCGGACCAGCAACAGCGCCGAGGTGATCGCCGCGCGGCTGCGGAAATCCATCCGGGGTGGCGAGCTCCTCCCCGGCACCCGCCTCGTCCAGGAGCAGCTGGCCGGCGAGATGGAGGTCAGCCGCATCCCGCTGCGCGAGGCGCTGCACGCCCTCGCCGCCGAAGGCCTCATCGAGGTGCAACCGCAGCGCGGCATGATCGTCGCCGAGCTCAGCCACGGCGACATCACCGAGCTCTTCGAGCTGCGCCTCCAGCTCGAACCGCACCTCGCCGACGAGATCGTGCGCGGCTGCCGCGAACGCGACATCGACGAACTGCAGGCCATGGCCGATCAGATGCGCGAGAAGGGCGCGGACGCGGCGGGCCGCGCGTCCCTCAACTACCAGTTCCACCGCCGGATCTACGACCTGTCCGAGCGGCGGCTCGCGTTGCGCTTCATCGACCAGCTGCTGCACCTCGTCGAGCCCTACAGCCGCCGCTGGGTCCGCTCCGGGCGCGACCTGAAACGCATCGACGACGAACACCAGGCGATGGTCGACGCCCTCCGGGCCCGCGATGCGCGAGCGCTGCGCCGCGTGATCACGACCCACGTCGAGGGCGCCCGGGATCACGTCCTCGCCGCTCACGACGAGACCTGAGCATCGCGTGGCGTGCCGGGCCCGTCACCGGCTGTTCAACACCGTCCACAACGGACTCGCGGATGCCCGCCCCGCCGACCCGCCCTTGGCGTGGACCAAGGGCTCCATGATGTGCTACCTCGACGACTGGCCGGAGTTGAGGAGAGACCGATGAGGCTGCGCGAGCTGGTGCACGAGTTCGACCTGGGGTTGTCCGTCGTGGAAGCGGGCGCGGCCGGGCTCGCCGGCGAGGTGCGCCGCGCCTACGTGACGGACCTGCCGGATCCGAGCCGGTTCCTGCTCCCCGGCGACCTCGTGCTCACCAGCTGCCTCTGGTATCGCGAGCCGGCCGACAGCCGACCGTTCGCCGCAGCGTTGGCGCGCAGCCGGGCGGCCGGGCTGGTTGTCGGGCTGCTGGTCACCAGGGCGATGCCGGCGGGACTGGTGGCCGCGTGCGCCGAGCTCGGCCTGCCGCTGCTGGTGATCGCCGAAGACCGGTCGTTCACCCCGGTCTGCGAGACCGTGCTGGCGGAGAAGCAGCGGCTTTCCCTGCAACAGGGGCAGATCGCCGACCTCGTCGGCGTGCTCGGCTCGGACACCGCGGCGCCCGGCGAGGTGTCGGCGCACCTGCGGATGCTCGGAGCTGACCCGCACCTGCCTACGGTCGTGATCGCGGCCGGCGACGCCCGCCCCGGCGACGACCTGGCGGAGACCCTCGCCGACCTGCTGGCGGCTCCTGGTCGCCGCCTCCTCGTGCACGCCGATGACGACCAGGCCGTGCTGCTGGTCAACGGCGAGGCCGAGCGCCTCGACGGCGTGGCCGCCGAGCTGTCGGCCGTCGAACTGCCCGGACGGAACCGGCTGCTGGCAGGGGTGAGCGAGCCGACCGCGAGCGTCAGCGACCTGGGCTCGGCGCTGGAGGTCGCCCGCCGACGGCTGCGTTCCGCCCGGGGCCACGGGCCCGGGCGGGCGGCGGTGGTGGTGTCCGGGTCGAAGGTCGATTCGCACGCCGTCCTGCTGTCGGCGTTACCGGCGCGGCTGCGCCGCTCGTTCCGGCACCACATGCTCACGCCACTGGCCGACTACGACGCGGTGCACGGCTCGGACCTGATCGGCACCCTCACGTCGTTCCTCGAATCCTGCGGCTCGTGGCAGCGCTCCGCCGAAGAACTCCACGTGCACGTGAACACGCTCCGGTACCGGATCCAGCGCATCGAGCAACTGACCGGCCGCAGCCTGTCCTCGATGCGCGACCGCGTCGACCTCTACCTCGCGCTCACCTGCCTGGACGTCGCCGAAACCAACCACCAGGCAACGGGCACGGCCTAGCAACACGAGTTCGCCGGGGCGGTGACGCGATGTTCGTGAGTGCTTGTTCCGGTAAGAACCGGCTTCAGCGCTCACGAGCCCTTGCGGTCAGGCCGGGAGTTGCCCGGCGACGAGGACGCCGCGGCAGACGACCGCGACGATGTTGTCCGGCGTCAGGTCCGCCGCCCGCTCCCAGGGCCTGCCGCGCAGGACGATGAAGTCCGCGCCCAGGCCCGGCGCGATCCGCCCCGTGACGTTCCCCAGGCCCATCGAGGCGGCGGCGTCGGACGTGGCCGCGCGCAGCGCGGTTTCCGGGTCGACGCCGAGGACCTCGGTCATCCGGACCACCTCGGTCATCTGGTCGCCGAACTCGACGAAGTAGCCGCTGGCGTCGGTGGCGAGCACGAACCGCACCCCGGCGCGCGCCGCGGCCCGGAACAGCTCGTCGCGGCGGGCGACCAGCTCGGCGGCCTTGTCCCGGGCCTCCGCGCTCGCGGCCGCCTTGCCCTGCGCGATGATCTCGTTGATCAGCAGCGTCGGCCCGACCGGCGTCCCGCGCGCGGCCAGCAGCTCCGCCTGCTCCGCGGTGAGCTCGGTGCCGTGCTCGATGGAGTCGGCGCCTTCCTCCAAGGCGATCTGGATGCCGATCTCCGAGTGCGCGTGCGCGGACACGAGCATGCCGAGCGCGTGCGCCTCGTCGACGGTCGCCTTCAGCTCATCGCGGGTGTGGTTGCGCCAGCCGACCTTGTCGCCGATCGACAGCACCCCGCCGCTGGTGAAGATCTTGATCCCGGTGAGCCCGGCGCGCGCCCAGGTGCGCACCAGCTTGCGGCACTCGTCGGGACTGTCGGCCAGCGGCGCGCGCTCCTTGACCGCGGGCGGGACGAAAAGGTCACCGTGGCCCGCGGTCATCCCGACCGGGCCGCTGACGAGCACCCGCGGCCCCGGCATGATGCCGAGGTCGAACGCCCGCCGCACCGCGGCCTGCGCCTGGTCGCCGGCGAGGTCCCGCAGCGTCGTGACGCCCCGGCGCATCGCCTTCTGCGCGTTCGCGGCCGCGTGCAGCGTCTGCTCCTCGCGCGTGGTGACCAGCGGGAAGGTGAACGTGTCGGTGCCGCCGTCGCCCTCACCCGCGAAGCCGAGCAGGTGGACGTGCGTGTCCACCAGGCCCGGCAGCACGCACAACTCCGGCCACCGCTGCTCGGCGGCGGGGCTGACCTCCTCGATGCCCTCCGGCGTCCACGCCAGGTCGCTGACCCCGACGTCTCGCGTGCCGTCCCAGACCCTGATGCCCTCCAGCCGATGCGTCATGCGGTCACCTCCGCCTTCCAGCGAGCCTTCTGCTCCGCCGGGGCGAAGCAGGCGTCGAACGAGTTGCGGGCAAGCGTTGCGAGCTGCTGGTCGTCCAGGCCGAGTTCGCTGCGCAGCGCTGCGAAGTTGTCGTCGACGTAGCCGCCGAAGTAGGCGGGATCGTCGCTGTTGACGCAGACGAGCAGGCCCTCGTCGAGCATCGCGGGCAGGACGTGATCGGCCAGCTCGCCCACCACCCGGAGGGCCACATTGGACAGCGGGCAGACGGTGAGCGGCACCTGCTCCTCGCGCAGCCGCCGCACCAGCTTCGCGTCCTCCATCGCGCGGATGCCGTGGTCGATTCGCTCCACGCCGAGCACGTCGAGCGCCTCCCACACGTAGTCGGGCCCGCCCTCCTCACCGGCGTGCGCGACGCGGTGCAGCCCCTCGGCCGCCGCCATCCGGTACACCTCGCGGAACAGCGACGGCGGGTGGCCGACCTCGGCGGAGTCCAGGCCGACTCCGATGAACCGGTCGCGGAACGGCAACGCGGCCCGGAACGTCTCCTCCGCGGCCTCCGCGCCGAGGTCCCGCAGGAAGCACAGGATCAGGTCGGTCGAGATGTCGCGCGCGTCGTCCAACGCGCCGGAGAGACCCGCGAACACCGCCTCCAGCGGCACGCCGTTTCGCAGGTGGGTCTGCGGGTCGAAGAAGATCTCGGCGCGCCGCACGCCGGCCTGCGCCGCGCGCGTCAGGTATGCGCTGGTGAGGTCGTAGAAGTCCTGTTCGGTGCGCAGCACCGGCAGGTTCGCGTAGTACAGGTCGAGGAACGACTGCAGGTCGGTGAACCGGTACCGGGCGCGTAGCTCGTCGATGTCCGTGGTCGGCAGCTTCACCCCGTTGCGCGCCGCCAGGCGGACCAGCATCTCGGGCTCCAAGGTGCCCTCGATGTGAATGTGCAATTCCGCCGTCGGCAGCATGAACGCCTCTCCTCCCACCGTCATCGCCTCACAGCCAACCGGAACCGCCCGCGCGCCGCTTCAGCGGATCGCCCAAGGTTTTCCCCGCGCGCCCCGGTCCGGCCTGCAACTTCGACACAGCACCGTAACGTCCTTGTAGGACCCTCCAACAATCGCGGCCGGACCGGGCCGGATCTTTCGTCGGCGCGCACATGGATCGCGCCTGCGCCGTTTGTTTGACTGCCACGCATGATTAACCTCCGGTCCGCCGGCCGGCCCCTCGACCGGCGTCGATTCCTCCGTCTGTCCGGGCTGGCGCTGGGCGGCTCGGCGCTGCTGTCGGCCTGCGGCGGCAACGCGTCGAGCGGTTCGTCCGGCGGCTCGGTGTCCATGCAGCTGTCCTGGGTGAAGAACGTCGAGTTCGCCGGCCAGTACTTCGCCGACAGCCGCGGCTACTTCACGCAGGCGGGCTTCGAGCGGGTCGAGCTGCTCGCCGGCGGCGCCGCCGGAACCTCCGCGGAAGCGGCGATCGCCACCGGCCGGGCGTGGATCGGCGTGTCCGCGCCGCTGATCACCGCGCCGGCGATCAAGCAGGGCGCGCCGCTGAAGATCGTCGCCGCGACCTACCAGAAGAACCCGTTCGCGGTCGTGTCGCTGGAGAAGAACCCGATTCCCGATGCCAAGTCGATGATCGGCAAGCGGATCGGCGTGCAGGACGGCAACGACCTCGCCTTCACCGCGCTGCTGAAGGCCAACGGCATCGACCCGGGCCAGATCACCCGGGTGCCGTTCCAGTTCGACCCGACGCCGATCACCACCGGCCAGATCGACGGCTACCTTGGGTTCTCCACCAGCGGTGCGGCGACGCTCGCGCGCCGCGGCGTCCCGGCGACCCAGTTCCTGTTCGCCGACAACGGGTTGCCGCTGGTCGGCGAGACGCTGATCGTGGCGCAGCAGACGATCGACGAGGAACGCGACAGGCTCAAGTCGTTCCTGAAGGCGATGGTGCGCGGCTGGAAGGACGCCATCGCCGATCCGGGCGGCGCCGCGCGCCTCGCGGTCGACAACTACGGCAAGGACCAGAACCTCAAGGTCGCCGAGCAGGAGGAGATGATGCAGCGGCAGGCCGAGCTGATCGTCTCCGACGACACCAGGGCGAACGGGCTGCTGACCGTCTCCGACGAGCTCATCAAGGCCAACGTCGACTCGCTGAAGTTCGCCGGGATCGACATCGCCGCCGACGACCTGTTCGACTTCGCCCCGCTGCGCGAGGTCTACCAGGAGAACCCGGACCTGCTGCGGTGACCGAGGGAATTTCGCTGTCGGGCTTGGGAAAGCGCTTCGCGCTGCGCAAGAACCCGGTCACCGCGCTGGAGAACGTCGACCTGCACACCGAGAAGGGTGCGTTCCTGTCGCTGCTCGGGCCCTCCGGCTGCGGAAAGTCAACGGTGCTGCGCATCCTGGCCGGGCTCGACGAGCCCACGACCGGCACCGCGCTCGTGCACGGGGAGACGCCGCTCGAACTGCGCAAGCACCACCACCTCGGGATCGCGTTCCAGGATTCGGCGCTGCTGCCGTGGCGCAGTGTCGCGACCAACATCCGGCTGCCGCTGGAGGTCGCGGGCCTCAAGCCGGAGCCCGGCCTGATCGACGAGCTGATCCAGTTGGTCGGGCTCGGCGGCTTCGAGAAGGCGAAGCCCGCGCAGCTCTCCGGCGGGATGCGCCAACGCGTTTCGATCGCCCGTGCCCTCGTGGTCCAGCCCCGCGTGCTGCTGCTCGACGAGCCGTTCGGGGCGCTGGACGACATGACCAGGC
The DNA here is from genome assembly GCF_040655595.1 of Saccharopolyspora sp. NPDC050389. NCBI lineage: Bacteria > Bacillati > Actinomycetota > Actinomycetes > Pseudonocardiales > Pseudonocardiaceae > Saccharopolyspora > Saccharopolyspora sp. NPDC050389. The sequence continues at coordinate 1,546 of NZ_JBFAKG010000084.1, read as the reverse complement.
AGCGGCTCAACCTGGAACTGCTGCGGATCTGGACCGAACGCCCGGCCACCACGCTCATGGTGACCCACGGCATCTCCGAGGCGATCTTCCTGTCCGACGTCGTCGCGGTGCTCAGCCCGCGGCCCGGACACGTCCTCGAGGTCGTCGAGATCGACCTGCCCCGCCCGCGCACTCCGGAGATGATGCGCACGCCCGAGTTCCACGCGCTGCACGACCACATCTCCGAGCTGCTGTTCACCGCGCGGACCGCCTCATGACCCGCTGGCTGGGCGGAGCCGCTGGGATCGCGGCGCTGGTGGCGCTGTGGTGGGTGCTGGCGGCGACGGTGTTCGCCGGCGGCGGCGCGGTGCCGACGCCGCTCGCCGTCGTGCAGCAGTTCGCCGAGGACGGCTGGAAGTTCTACTGGGACAACGCGAGCATCACCCTCAGCGGAGCCGGAATGGGTTACCTGTGGGGAAATCTCGTCGCGCTGGCCATCGCGATGATCGTGCTGCTGTTCCCGGTCACCGAGGGCGTGGCCACCCAGCTCGCGGTGGTCAGCTACTGCATGCCGCTGACCGCGATCGGCCCGATCATCCTGGTGGTGTTCGGCGGCCGGACGCCCACGATCTTCCTCGCGGCGCTGTCGGTCTTCTTCACCACGCTGGTCGGTGCGCTGCTCGGCCTGCGTGCGGCCGACAAGGCGAGCCTCGACGTCGTGACCGCCTACGGAGGCAACCGCTGGCACCGGTTGGTCAAGGTGCAGCTCATCGCGGCGCTTCCGGCAGTGCTCAACGCGCTGAAGATCGCGGTGCCTGCAGCGCTGCTCGGCGCGATCATCGGCGAATACCTCGGTGGTGTCGACAGTGGACTCGGCGTGGTGCTGACGGTGGCCCAGCAGCAGTACGTCGTGCCGCGCACGTGGGCGCTGGCTGTGGTGTGCGGGCTGCTCGCCGGCGTCGGCTACGCGCTGCTCGCCGTGCTCGGACGGCTGATCACGCCGTGGGCCAAGGGGGAGCAGGAATGAGCACGTTCGCCCGATCCGCGATCCGCCTGCTGATCCCGATGGTGGCCTCGGCCGTCGTCGTGGTGCTGCTGTGGATCGCGTTCCTGGAGCTCTTCGACATCAACTCGATGGTCGGCAAACCGCCGTCGGCGGTGTGGGAGTACCTGTTCACCGACGACGACGCGGCCGCCAACCGCGCGACCGTCTTCGGCAACCTGGCGATCACGTTGCGCGACGCGAGCCTCGGCTTCACCGCCGGCCTGGTCGCGGCGATCGTGCTCGCGGTGGCGTTCTTCCTGGCGCGCGGCATCGAGCAGGCCGTCATGCCGGTGGCGATGCTGCTGCGCTCGGTGCCGCTGGTGGCGATGACGCCGCTGATCATGCTGATCTTCGGCCGCGACGCCTTCGGCATCGCCGTGATCGGCGGGATCGTGGTGTTCTTCCCGGCCCTGGTGAACCTGGTGTTCGGCCTGCGCTCCGCGCCGCGCCCGACGATCGACCTGGTCACGGCCTACGGCGGCGGCAAGGTGACGGTGCTCCGGAAAGTGGCGGTACCGGCGG
>NZ_JBFAKG010000083.1:0-45776 GCF_040655595.1 Saccharopolyspora sp. NPDC050389 | reverse complement strand
CACAGAATCGTTGAAGTTGTCGGGTGGCTCGGGGGCATCGATGTTTTTTTTGTCTAAAATTCGCAGCCCAAAACACTCACGACCCCGGACGCGACCTCCGTTCCTGGGGATGGAGCGAACGGACCGTTTGCCTCGTTAGGTGGAGTCAACAGGCCGTTCGCTCCGTCCCGGGCGCCAAGCGCATCCTCGACGTCGCCGCCGAGCTGTTCTACTCGCGAGGCATCAACGCCGTCGGCGTCGCCGCCGTCGAATCCGGTGTCACCAAGCGGACCCTCTACAACCGCTTCGGGTCGAAGGACGGCCTGCTCGTGACCTACCTGAAGACGCGCGACCAGCAGTGGCGCGAACTCATCGGCACCCGCCTGGACGCCGAGGCAGACCCGCTCAGGCGCGCGCTGGTGCCGTTCGACGTGCTCCCCGAATGGCTCCCGCGGAGCAGCCGGGGATGCAGCTTCGTCAACGCCTTCGCCGAACTCCCGGAACCCGACCACCCCGGGCGACAGCTGATCGTCGCGGAGAAGCAGTGGCTCCGGGACCTGTTCCGCGACCTGCTCACCGAAGCCGGCACCAAGCACCCGGAAGACCTAGCCGTACAACTGCTGAGCCTGCACGAGGGCGCGATCGTGAGCTACTCGATAGCCGACGAATCCTCAGCCGCATCAATCACCCGCGCCGCCGCCGAAGCACTCGTGAAGCAGGCGCTCAACTAACGGTTCGCACGGGGCCGTGAGCACTTTTGGTTGCTATAGAGGCTGTTTTGGATGTGGTGACGTGCGGATGTGGTAATGCGGGTCGTTGTCTTCGAAGCGGCGGAGCCGCTTAGCCCACCCTCGCAACCGGCACCGCCGCGGGTTCTCAGAGGTCTTTCTCGCGAGGACAGCCCCGACGCGTCGTATTGGTCATACGTGTGTCGGGGATCCCACAGCCGAGAAGGCCTCAGTAACTCCCGCAGGGGGGCCGCTACCCGCACCGCCCCGCAAAACAAGTTTGGAAACAGCCTCTATAGCAGCACAAAACACTCACGGCCCCGTTCGCGACTCAGCGCTCGGCAACCCGTCCCAGGAACGCCGCCCACGACGAAGCCGGAAACGCCAGCACCGGCCCGTCGGGCTCTTTCGAGTCCCGCACCGCAACGGCAGGTCCCGCGAACGCCACCTCGACGCAAGCGGCATCATTCCCACCGGTGCTGTAGCTGCTCTTACGCCACTTTGCTTCTACGGATGCGACTTCGACGCAGGCACCGTTGTTTCCGCCGCCGCTGCGGCTGCTCTTGCGCCACCTGACATCGATCAGGTCTACCGCGTACATGCGTCTCGCCTCGCTCACACCGAGCTACCGAGTTCGAGCCACCTGCTCGATCCGCTCCATCGACTTCTCACGAGACAGCGCTATCCCGCGCAGGTGCTCGAACATCAGACTAGCTTCCTGCACCTCGGGCTCCTTCTCCACGTGGATCGAGCCTGTCGGTACGCGATGTACAGCAGTTCTTGGTCTTCCGACTCCGGAAAACTGAGGCTGATGAAGGAACCCTCCATACCTGCATGGGGGCCGGTCTCCCGCCCAATCACGCGCAGCTCCACCTGGTCGTTCTCAGCTGCGCGCAGCACGTTTTTCAGCTGGTCACGCATAACATCCGGGCCGCCGATAGGCCGCCCGAGGGCAACCTCGTCCAGCAAGGCGACCAGCCGTAGCGGCTGCTCCTCATCGGTGAGTCTCTGTTGCCTGATCAGCCGCACCGAGACCTGGTTCTCGAACGCCTTCTTCGTACGTCGCAGCCGGTCGGCGTTGAAGATCGCCCGCATGTAATCCTCGGTCTGGAGCAGACCTGGGATGTACATCAGCGAGAGCTCGCGCACCGTGCAGGCTTCGGTTTCCAGGTCGACGTAACCCCGGTCCTCCACCCCGTAGGCCCGCCACCAGCCACGTTCTCTCGCCGCTCTGGCCAGATCGAGCAGATCCGGGTCGTAGCGGTCGAAGAGATCCATCATCGAGCGGATCTCGTGCACCAACGTCGCCACCTCGCCGGATTCCTTGCGGCTCAAGGCGCTCGTCGACATGTCCAAGCCGGCTGCGGCCTTCTCCTGCGTCATGCCCGCTTCCTCACGCAGTTGGCGAATTCGGCGCGCGAGTCGGCGACGACGGAACGCGGGGCTCGTGCGTGCCACCGGGACCTCCCCGACCGGGATCCTGATCGATCCATGATCCCAACGGGAACCCGGAATCGGGATTCCCGCATCCGGTGATCCCGATTCCGGTATCCCATGTGGACGCTGGCGGTCACACCCCACAACGGGAGGAGCACGCCATGACACCGAAACTCTTCGGCCTGGCCGAGAAGACCGAGACCGGCGAACCCGACCCGGCCCGCGTCCGCATCTGGGGCATGCAGCTCCCGGACCGAGCGATCATGTACCGGCGGGAGGAGCACCGGAACCAGTTCGCGGTCTTCGACGACGCGGCCAGCGCCGAATCCCGCTTCGGCGCCCTCTTCGACATCACCCTCATCTGGCCGTGACCCCGGCCGGGGTGGAGCGAACGGACCGTTTGCCTCACTAGGCGGAGTCAACAGGCCGTTCGCTCCACCCAACCTCAGCCGCGCAACGACGCGAAGAACTCCTGGACGTCGCGGACGTACAGGTCCGGCTCCTCCATCGCCGGGAACGTGCCGCCGCGCTCGTACTCCGTCCAGCGCACGATGTTGTTGATGCGCTCCGCGAACGGGCGCACCGGCGTGAGGATGTCCTTCGGGAACACCGCCACACCGTGCGGCACGGTGCCGTTCTGCAGCTCCGCGATGACGCCTTCCTCCTCCGCCTTCGAGGAGTTGTCCGGAGTCTCCACAAAGGACCGAGCCGCCGAACCCGCCGTGTTGGTGAGCCAGTACAGCATCACCGTGGTCAGGATCCGGTCGCGATCGATGGCGTCCTCCGGCGTGTCCTCGCAGTCGGTCCACTCCTTGAGCACGCCGACGATCCAGCCCAGCAGCCCGATCGGCGAGTCCGCCAGCGAATACGCCAACGCCTGCGGCTTCGTCGACTGGATCAGCTTGTAGCCGTACAGCTCGTCGGTGTAGCGCTGCCACGCGCCCATCCGCGCGTAGTCGGCCTCCGTGAGCCCGGCCATCTCGTCCGGATCGCCCGACGGGAACGTGATCATCCCGTTGGTGTGCAGGCCGATCACGTTGTCCGGCGCGAGGATCGCCAGCTCGCGGGAGATCCACGTGCCCCAGTCGCCGCCCTGCAGGCCGTACCGCTCGTAGCCGAGCCGGCTCATCAGCTCGGCCCAGGCCCGCGCGACCCGGTTGGCGCCCCAACCGACCGAGCGCGTCGGCCCGGACAGGCCGTATCCCGGCAGCGACGGGATGACCAGGTGGAACGACTCGCCGAGCGGCCCGATGACGTCCAGGTACTCGGCGATCGAACTGGGCCAGCCGTGCGTGATCAGCAGCGGCAACGCGTCCGGCCGGGACGAGCGGACGTGCAGGAAGTGGATGTTCTCGCCATCGATTTCGGTGGTGTACTGCGGGAATTCGTTCAGCCGCGTCTCCTGCGCCCGCCAGTCGTAACCGCTGCGCCAGTACTCCGCCAGCTCCCGCAGGTAACCCAGCGGCGGGCCGTAGCTCCAGCCCAGCCCGGGCACCTCGTCGGCCCAGCGGACTCGGGCCAGCCGTTCCCGGAGGTCGTCCAGGTCGTGCTGCGGGATGTCGAGGCGGAACCGGGTGATGTCACGAGAGGCCATGCACGCTCCTTCGTACGTTGTACGGTACTAGATACGCGCAAGGCCCCGGCTTTGTTCCCGAACCCGCGAAAAAAGTTCGAGGGGCGCCCCTAACAGGGGACGCCCCTCGAACATCAGACCAGGTCAGCTGCCCATTTCCTCCAGCGAGCGCCCCTTGGTCTCCTTCAGGTACTTCACCACGAACACCACCGAGATCAGCGCGAACGCGGCGTAGATGAAGTAGGTGACCGGCAGGTTCCAGTCCCGCATGCTCGGGAAGCTCACCGTCACCAGCCAGTTCGCGATCCAGTTCGTCGCGGTGCCGACCGCCAGCGCGGCGGCCCGGATGCGCACCGGGAACATCTCGCCCAGCAGCACCCACATCACCACGCCCCAGGAAGCGGCGAAGAACAGCACGAAGGCGCTCGCCGACACCAGCGCCACGGCGCCCCACTGGAACGGCAGGTGCGCCTCCTCGCCGACGACCTCCGCGAAGCTGAACGCCCACCCGGTCACGGCCAACGACACGGCCATCCCGAGCGAACCGATCACCAGCAGCGGCTTGCGGCCGATCTTGTCGACCAGCGCGATCGCCACGAACGTGCCGACGATGTTCACGATCGACGTGAACAGGCTCAGCAGCAGGGAACTGCTCTCGTCGATGCCCACCGAGTGCCACAGCGACGACGAGTAGTAGAAGATGATGTTGATCCCGACGAACTGCTGCAACGCCGCGATGGCCATCCCGACCCACACGATCGGCAGCACGCCGAACCGGCCCCGCAGATCGCTCAGCCGCGGCTTGCGCTCACCGCCCAGCGCGGCCTGGATCTCGGCGACCTTCGCGTCCGGATCGCCGGAATCGACCTGCGCCAGGACCTCCCGCGCCCGGTCGACCTTGCCGATCGCGACCAGGTACCGCGGCGACTCGGGAATCGTCGAAGCCACCACCAGGTAGATCACCGCGGGGATCGCGGCCACCCCGAGCATCCACTGCCAGGCCTGCAACGGCCCGAGCATCCCGGATGCGCTACCGCCGGCGGCCTGCGCCAGGGCGTAGTTGACCAGCTGCGAAACGGCGATCCCGAGCACGATCGCCAACTGCTGCAAGGACCCCAACCGCCCGCGGTACGCGGCGGGCGCGACCTCGGCGATGTAGGCGGGCGCGATCACCGACGCGATGCCGATGGCGACGCCGCCGACGACCCGCCAGATGGCGAGGTCCCAGATCGCGAACGGCACGGCCGAAGCGACGGCGCTGATGATGAACAGGACCGCGGCCAGCTGCATGACCCGGATCCGGCCGACCCGGTCGGCCAACCCGCCGGCGATCCCGGCGCCCACCGCGGAACCCAGCAGAGCCGAGGAAACGGTCAGCCCGGTCAACGCGGAACCGACGTTGAAGTGCTGCTGGATGGCGTCCACGCCGCCGTTGATCACCGAGGTGTCGTAGCCGAAGAGGAACCCGCCGAGCGCCGCGGCCCCGGCGATCATCACGACGTGCCCGAGGTTCTCGGTGGCAGTGCCCGAGGCGCGCGGCTGCAATGCGGACATCGAGTACTCCTGCTGCCCGCTCGCCGACCCCGCCCCGTTGCGGGATCGTTCCAGAACGCCGGGCGAGGGGGATCGTAAATTCTGAATCCCCAACTTGCTTACTCGATTCAGGGTGAACTAGCTCACCGTGACCACAAACTCGGGACAACGCAACACAAACCGGCACAACCAGGGCAAACGCCACCTGAAGCGTGTCGACATGACTACCAGGCGTCACCGAGTCGCACAGGATCAACTCGGGAGCCCTGATGCCGAAGCGAGAGGCCGACCATGGATGCACCGGAAAAGCTGCACGCATGGCTGATCGAGGACCGCGAATACGCCCGGCACGAAGCGCGCCGCGGCAGGCGCTTCGCGTTCCCCAGCCTCGACCCGGCCCGAACCGCGCTGGTGATCATCGACATGGTGCCGTTCTTCGTGACCGGCAATCCCTACTGCCGAGGCATCGTGCCCAACATCAGCCGCCTGGCGCGAACGCTCAGGACGACCGGCGGCACGGTGGCATGGGTGCTGCCGGCGGTGACCGAACGGACGCCGAAGGCCGAGGAGTTCTACGGCCCGAAAGCGGCCGAGGTGTACCGCGCCGCAGGCGGAACGGGCCCGCTGGCGCAACGCCTGTGGCGGGAGTTCACGATCCACGACGACGACGTACTGGTCGAGAAGTCCGCGCCCAGCGCCTTCTTCCCCGGCCGGTGCCCGCTGCCGGAACTGCTGGAGCAACGCGGAATCGACACGGTCCTGATCGCAGGCACGGTCACCAACGTCTGCTGCGAATCCTCGGCCCGCGACGCGAGCACCCTGGGCTTGCGCGTGATCATGGTCGCGGACGCCAACGCGGCAGGTCGCGACGCGGACCACAACGCCACGCTGCACACCATCTACCGGTCGTTCGGCGATGTTCGCGCCACCGCCGAGGTGGTGGCGATGCTCGAAGAAGCCGGAGTCAGCGACGGGTGTCGGCACGCCCGAAGTTGAGGTACGCCTTCGACGGCGTCGGCCCGCGCTGGCCCTGGTAGCGCGACCCGGCCTCCTTCGAGCCGTACGGGAAGTCCGCGGGACTCGACAGCCGGAACAGGCACAGCTGACCGATCTTCATCCCCGGCCACAACGTGATCGGCAGATTGGCCACGTTGGACAGTTCCAGGGTGATGTGACCGGTGAACCCGGGATCGATGAACCCGGCGGTGGAGTGCGTGAGCAACCCCAGCCGCCCCAACGACGACTTGCCCTCCAGCCGGCCGGCGAGATCGTCGGGCAGCCGCACCGACTCGAACGTCGACCCGAGCACGAACTCGCCCGGGTGCAGCACGAACGGATTGTCGTCGGGCGTCTCCACCAGCGACGTCAGCTCGTCCTGCTGCTTCGACGGATCGATGTGGGTGTACCGGGTGTTGTCGAAGACCCGGAAGAAGCGATCCAGCCGGACGTCGATGCTCGACGGCTGGATCATGGCGGCGTCGAACGGATCAAGTTCGAGCCGGCCATCAGCGAGCTCTTTGCGCAGGTCCCGGTCACTCAGCAACACGCCCCCAGCGTATCGCCAGGCCGGTGATGATCTTCGCCCGCCACCATGTTAGGCTGACAGCGCTCTTCGAGAGAAGAGCTGCGCGGATGTAGTTCAATGGTAGAACATCAGCTTCCCAAGCTGAGAACGCGGGTTCGATTCCCGTCATCCGCTCAGAGCTGAGAGCCCTGTGTTCGCGGAACGCGCGAACCGGGGCTCTTCGCCTTTACATGGGGGGCCGAGCCCCCCAAACCCCCCACGATGCGGTGGTCGCCATTCGTCGGCTCCTTGCGAACGGAGCGTCCCCGGCCTGCTCAGCGACCAGCCTTTTCGTTGCTCATCATTCGGCTGCTGGGTGGGTTCTTCGAATTCCGTGGGCTGTTGGGCTCGTTGGTTCATGGGCGAGCACTTCCGTCAGCCGCCGGTTGATTCATGGTTTCCCGAGGTGGAGCACCGCTCCCTTGGCCGCGAGGGCCTGTTCAGTCCATGAGGTCGGCGGCCTCCAGGAATCCGAAGATCGCCGCGAGGCCGAAGATCACCAACAGCCCGATCCCGACCGGCCCGCAGCCTGCGGCTTTCCCCAGCCGAGCCAGCCCCACGCCGCCCACGACGATGATGAGCAGGAACAGCATCCCGGCCACTGTTCACCCTTTCCCGGACGGCAGCAGCCAGCCGATCACGACAATCGCGCAGAACGCAGCGACGATGCCCGCCGTCGGGTTTTCCCACCCGAGGACGAGCACGGTGACGACGGCTCCGACGATGATCAGGGCCCGGGTGGTGGACGCGGCCCTGCGCCTGCGCTGCGCGGCTGCTTCAGCCGCCATCCGCGCCCGCATGTAGGCCATGTACTCGGCGTCGAACGAGGCCTCTTCGTCGGTTTTCGGCGATTTCCAATTGATCGTGTAGTCGCCACTAACACGACCGATCTGTGACACCGGCCCGTCGAAGGTTCCCCCAGAAATCTCGTTCTCGACGCTCTCGTTCTCGTCGCGCCCGCCTCCCATGTTCCGATGCTAGGCGGGCCGACCGCCGCACGAATCCGCTCATCAGCTCAACTTCGCGCAGGCGAGTGTCCAGCGAGCTCAGGCCTGACGGTGGTGTGCGGGTCATGGCGGCCGTTCGCGCGCCGACCCACCGCCCGACGGCCGACCCAGACGGGATGCGGCTCTGGCTGCGCTGGTGGTCTGCCGGTCCTCAATGCCTCGCTTCCAAGGCGTCAACCTTCTTCCGCAGCTCGGCGGCAACGTCGTCCCAGTCCGGGCCATGCAGCAAAGCCGATGGCCGGTTGGCCCATCCGTCGGGTGCGGCGCTCGTCGGCTCGTAGGCGAGCACGTCCGTCAGCTGGTTGATTCCACTGAGATCTCGCCTTGATCGTTGACGATCTTGACCAGCACTTCCTTCGGGTTGTAGCGGTCCCAGTAGCGGCAGTTGAACTGGTTGCCCGCCTTGACCACTACCGAAGCCGGACAGGCCAGCCGGTCGACGGGCTCGTCCCGCAGACCCCGGATCTCGTCGGACACCTGCCGTTCCAGCGCTGCTTGGTCCAGCACCCGTGGCTGTTCGACCGAGATGATGTCGGTGCTCAGCACCTTTATCGTCACCGCCACCGCGCAGGCGGCGACCACGATCGAGGAGACCGCCATGACGTTGCGCGCGAAGTTCCGTTGGCCCGGAGAGCCCGAACTTCACCTTGATTCCATGCCGGTTCCCGCACTGCTATGCAGGCAATCCGCTGCTCGGACGGCGGGACGACCGTCCTTTGCAGGCACGGTTGTTCGCGGATCTCGGCACAGCACACCTCTTCCACGGCGAGTTCGATGCAGCTATCCGCTACCAGCAGTCTGGCGCCGAACTGTTCGCCGAGCTAGGGCGACCACCCCTGGGGAGCAAGCGCGCATGCCACGGTTGGAGAGATCTTTCTTTAGCTAGCCCGCTACGCCGACGCTTCAGCCTCGACAAAGCACGCATTACAAGTACTAGGCGACTCGGACAACCAGGAAGTTCAAGCAGGAGCCAACGCAGTTCTCGGGCCCCGATCACGCAGGCTTGACGATGGGCTCTTTCAGCAGTTGCGTGTGGTGTTCTCGGCCTTCGTGAAGTCGCCCCTTTCGTATGCTTCGGTCGGGATCGTGAAGTACTGGGCTGCTGCTTCTCCCCAGCTCCAGACCTCTTCTTCCGTTAGTTGGAGCAGGTGGACGTGGGGCTCCTCTCTCCGCATCACGCTTGAGGCGTGGGACAGGCCTGGCCAGCCGAAGGCTCGGTGACCTTCTGCGCTGTTCCCGTCGACTTCCTCGAACTCCGTGAGGATCAGCGATTCCGCTCCGTAGTGCACGCGCTCGTCGAACCCGACGTCTTCGTCCCGCACGTCCCAGCAGTCCGGGAGCATCGTTACCTCGACCGCCCGGACCCGGCGCCGCGGGTAACGCGTCGCCCGTTCCGGTGCTGTGGTTTCCACTGCTTTGGCCGGATCGACCAGCACCACGCGGCATGATTCGGGGCTGTCGCGTTTCAGGTGTTGGTAGTCCTCGTAGGGCAGGTTCGGGTCGAGCAGGAAGAAGTTGAGCAGGCCCCGCACCGGCGGCGCCTGGTCACCGAGCCACGACGCCAGCTCATCGAGATCCAGGACCGCGTACAGCGACAGCGGAATTCCCTCGTAGTCCGGCCATTCCTCGCCCGGCTCCAGCAACGCGGTGCCACCGATGCAGCAGTGGCCGGTCGGTTCGGCATCACCCGCCGGTTCGAGGCGGAACCCGCGCCTCGCCAAGCTCGCGAACTGCCGGCCTGCCGCATCACCAAGTCGCTCGATGCACAACCGCCGCATCTCGTCCGCGTCGTCGAACTCCATGCTCGAATCACAGCACAACCGGCCGACCAGCGGTCCGCTCACCTGCGACGAGGTTGATCGTCGCACCTTGGGCGCCGAGCGCGAGGATGCTGCATCCTCGGCGTTCTTCACCTGGTCGGCTTGTTGCTCTGCCGTGTTACTCGCGAGTAGGTTTGGTTCGGGATCGTGGCGAGGAGGTTGGCAGTGGCGGAACAGCAGCGAGGCGACTCGCCGGAGGTTGCCTCCGCACGTCGCCGGGGTGCGGCCGCTTGGGGGCTTGTTGGGGTTTTGGGTGGGGCTGGGGTTTTGCACTTTCTTGTTCCCCGGCCCTTTGACGCCATCGTTCCGCGGTCTCTGCCTGGGACGGCTCGGACTTGGACTCGGCTTTCTGGGGTTGTCGAGTTGGGGCGTGCTGGTTTGGTTGCCGTTCCTCGGACTCGGCGGCTGGGTGGGCGGCTCTCCGCTTTGCTTTTCGTCGCCGTCTTTCCTGCGAACGTGAAGATGGCCCTCGCCTGGCGGCGTCGTTCATTGCCTTGGAGGGCCGTCGGATTCGCGCGGCTTCCGTTGCAGATTCCGCTCGTTCTGTGGGCTCGGCGGGTCGGCCCGGGCGCCGGGGACTGAGCGGCAGGTCAGAGGAGGCGGGTGCCGTTGGGGACCTGGTGGTCGAAGCCCGCTAGGACCACGCTGTTCTCCTTGTCGTGGGCACCCGTTACCAGTACTTCGGACTTCACTCCCGCGATTCGCTTCGGCTCGAAGTTGCATACGCAGAGGACTTGGCGGCCGATCAGGGCTTCCGGTTCGTAGTGGTCCGTGATCTGGGCGCTCGACGTCTTCAGTCCCATCTCGCCGAGGTCGACGGTCAGGACGTATGCCGGCTTTCGCGCCTTCTCGTTCGGCTTTGCCTGCACGATCGTGCCCACGCGCAATTCTACCTTCTCGAAGTCGGCCCACTCGATCAGCGACATCCTGAACCCTCCTGTTTGGACAGTGGGCAGCGTACTCCGGTGACCCAACGCGACCGCATGACGCACAGCACAACCGGGATTCGGGAATGATCGCGTTGCGGCGTCGGTTGGGGATTGCACCACCGTCGTTGGGAGTTCGGATGTCTGCTGACAAGCCCGGCCAGTCTCGGAAGCTCACCACCGCCGAGCGGGAGGAATTCCTGGCCCAGCCGCACATCGCCGTGCTTAGCGTCGGCAGCGACGACGACCGTCCGCCGTCGACGCTGCCCACCTGGTACAGCTACCGGCCGGGCGGGAACATCGCCGTGGCCGTCAGGAAGGACAAGCGGAAGTCACGGCTCATCCGGCTCGCCGGGAAGGTTTCGATCTCCGTTCAGCGGGCGGAAGTTCCGTACCGGTACGTCACCGTCGAAGGCACCGTCGTCAAGCAGCAGCGGCCCACCCGCGACGAGCTCGTCGCCATTGGCAGCCGCTACCTCCCCGCCGATGCCATCGACGGCTGGGCCGACTGGGAGCTCAGCGGCGGGAACACCGCCGGCGAACCTGAGTACGTCGAGATCCGGCCGGACCGCTGGCAGACCAAGGACTTCGGCTAGCGGCTCAGAAGTCGAAGACGACCCCGGTCTCCACCGTCAGGGCGCAGCTGTTCGGGTAGGTCTCGGTGAAGCTCACCGTCCGCCCGCGCCAGTTTCCTTCCAGCTTCGCCGTGACCGGCTGGTACTGGAGGGTGCAGGCCATCGCCGGCTTCGCCGTCATCAGGCGGAAATCCGCCCCGACCGCGTCCAGGTCGCTGCACGCCTTCGCCGCGTTCTTGTGCATGCCGCCCGCCGGGTGGCACGTCAGGACCGTGTTGCCGAGCGCCGCTCCGCGGCCGTTGTCCAGGGAAAGGCGGAGCGTGCTGGGGGTTTCGCCCTGCGCCGGGGCCACCGCCGCGGCCGTGGCCATCGTTCCGGCGGTCAGGGCAGCAGCGAGCAGGACGCGACGACTGAGTTTCGCCAACAATTTCCGCAACCTTTCGATCAGAACCGTGCGCGAACACGCCGGTCGTAGCGGGGCGAGGTGCGCCTATCGTGAGATCCGAGAACACTGGGGGAGCTCCCCGCCGCAGCGGATGCGGAGAACATTACTGGACTACATGGCGTAATAATCATTAGACCAAATGAGTTAATGATTGAATTTCGGGCGAATGGAACTCGGCTCGGGAGGATCTGCATGAGCGAGCGGTTGGGCGCGGAGTGGCAGGAGCACCGACCTGCCGTCTTCGGCGTGGCCTACCGGCTGCTCGGCAGCGTCGCCGATGCCGAGGACGTCGTGCAGGACGTGTGGCTGCGGGCCGCCGGGGTGGAGCTGGGTGAGGTCGACGACCTGCGGGCCTGGCTGGTCACCGTCGCCGCGCGGCGATCCTACGACATCCTCAAGTCCGCTCGAGTGCAGCGGGAGAGCTACTTCGGGCCGTGGTTGCCGGAGCCGTTGCTGACCGGGCCGGATGCCGCCGAGCCCGTGCTCGTCGACGAGTCGGTCAGCTCCGCGATGCTGCTGATCATGGAGGAGTTGAGCCCGCCGGAGCGAGTGGCTCTCGTGCTGCACGACGTTTTCGGGCTGGAGTTCGCGCGAATCGCCGAGGTGCTGGGCGGCTCGGTGCCCGCCGCCCGGAAGCTGGCCTCGCGGGCGCGGCACCGGGTGGCCGAGGCGAGGAGCAGCGAGCCGGACGCGCCGCGCGCCGAGCGGGAGCGCCTGGTCGTCGCGTTCCGCGCCGCCTACGAGACCGGGGACCTCGCCGCGCTGGTCGAGCTGATGCATCCCGACGCCGTCTACCTCACCGACGGCGGCGGGCAGGTCAGCGCGGCCCGCGTGCCCATCCTCGGCGGCCAGCGCATCGCCGAGGTCCTGGTCCGGGTGGGTCGCCGGTGGCGGGCCGACCGCATCGACATCGTCGAGATCGGCGGCGAGCCGGCGCTGGTGCTCCACCGCGAAGGCGGGATCCACTCCGTCGACACGTTCGAGTTCGCCGATGGCCGGATCGTCGCCTACCGGCGGGTGCTCAACCCGCAGAAACTCGGCCACCTCAAGGCGGTCACATACGAGTAGGCCCGCTCGTCTCCCTGGTGAAAGCCCAGAACGACAGGGAGACAACGATGGCACGTCTGAACCTCGGCGAAGCGGCACCGGAGCCCTACCAGGGCTTCAAGGACGCCGACGCCGCGCTCCGCAAGGGGCCGCTGGACGACAAGGTGCGGGAGCTGGTCAAGATCCGGGTTTCGCAGATCAACGGCTGCGTCTTCTGTGTCGACATGCACGGCCGGGAGGCGCGCCGGATCGGCGAGACCGAGGACCGGCTCCTGCAGCTCGCGGTGTGGCAGGAGTCGGAGCTCTACGACGAGCGGGAGCGGGCCGCGCTGGGCTACGCCGAGGCGGCCACCCGCCGCGAGCACATCGGCGACGACCAGTGGGAGGCGCTGCGCAAGGCGTTCCCGGACGAGGCCGAGCTCGGTCACCTGGTTGCCCAGGTTTCGCTGATCAACGCGTTGAACCTCATCGGCGTGCCGCTGCAGATGAAGCCGCCACGCCGCTGAGGCTGCGGGAGTGCCGTGTGTACTTTCTGCTGCTATAGCAACAGAAAGTACACACGGGGACTTCACTAGTCGCCACGACTTCGCTGGTGCGCCGCCCCTGGTCGCGGAGGGCCGCCACCAGATCATCGCGGGTCTCCTCCGGGGCCACGTACCAGCGGCCGTCCGCCCGGTCGCCCCAAGGGTTTTCGAACCGACGACCCTCGAATCCCCAGTCGATCCAGCGCCGTTCGGCGAAGGTCAGGTGCTTGACCAGTTCCAGCGGCGTCCACCCCGACGGGACCCGGCTGGATCGCGGCTCCGCATCCGGCAGGGCCGCCACCTTGTCGATCACGCTGCCCCGGAAGAAGTCGAGGTAGCGGAGGAGCACCTCGCCGCGCGAGGCCGCAGGAGCCGTGGGTTCCGGGAACATCCGGCGAGTATGCGTTCAGTCGACGATCAGGTCCTCCGGGATGGGCTGGTCGGCGTTCACGGTCTCGAAGAGCTCGGTGGCCTTCTTCTTGCTCCAGCTCTGCGCGGTGCCGTCGGTCACCGGGACCGTCGTCGTCACCACTGCACCTGAGGAGATGCCGCGCATCGCCCACGCCAGTGACAGCAGGTCGCTCGGGCCGTCGTCGCTGGTCATGGTCATCGCCTGGGCTCCCGCGTCCGCCAGGGCGTAGGTGGTGAACGGGTTGATCAGGGTCGTGATGCTCGACGCCTCCTGCGCCAGGGCGCCGATGAACTTGCGCTGGTTCGCGACCCGGTCCAGGTCCGATCGCGGGGTCGCTTCGCTGTAGCGCATGCGGACGAAGGTCAGGGCGTTCGCGCCGTCCAGCCGCTGGCAGCCCGCCTGCAGCGTCTGGCCGGTCTTGGTGTCGTGCATCTCCTGTTCCAGGCACATCTCGACGCCGCCGACTGCGTCGACGATCTCTGCGAACCCGCCGAACCCGATCTCGGCGTAGTGGTCGATGCGCAGGCCCGTCGCCTGCTCCACGGTCTGCGCCAGCAGCTGCGGGCCGCCGTCCGCGAAGGCCGCGTTGATCATCGTCCGCCCGTGGCCGGGAACCGGCACCCGCGAATCGCGCGGGATGCTGATCAGCGTCGGGGCCGTGGAGTTGTCCGGCAGGTGCGCGATCATGATCGTGTCCGTGCGCTGGCCCGCCGCCTCGCCGACGTGCAGCCCGGCCGCCGTCTCCGAGTCCAGCCCTTCTCGGCTGTCCGAACCCACGACCAGCCAATTCGTGCCCGCGCCCGCCGCCGGCCGGCCCGGGTAGTCGGGGAAGGCGTCGATCCGCCGGATCGAGGAATCGACGTGGAACCAGAGCCATCCCGCGAACACCACCGGTAACAGCACTAGAACCAGCACCGCCACCAAGATTTTGCGGCCTCGCCGACGCGGCCTCGTGGCACCGGGGTGCGGCTGGTCCCAGTCATTCCGGAACTGAAAGGCGTTCATATCAGCGAAGACGTGCCACGCGCCGGAAAGTTGCTCGATGTCCCACGAATATGGATATCCCCCGGGGGCTAGCCCTCCAGGCTCGACCGAACCCGCTCACCTGGATGCTTTGTCAGTCGTCCAGCCGGACGGTGACGGTGACGCGGCCCTTCTCGTCACGTCGGGCGACCGCATGCCCCGCGCGGTCGATCCCGTCCAGCTGCAGCGATATCGGGCCGCCATCGCCCAGGAAGTTGCGCCACCACGTCTTGGCGTCGGGAAGCTGAACGCCGATCTTGACGATGCCGGCTGCGCGCCGGTACGCGACGGGCGTGCTGAAGGTGCGCCCCGAGCGGCGACCCGCGTAGGTGACGACCGTGATGTGCCTGCTGACCAGCCGGCCCCATCGAGGCGAGGAGCGCAGCGCCAGGACGCAGGCGTTGACGCGGTCGACCGTTCGCTTCGGAAGCCTCATGGCACCTCCATCGTGACGAGAACCCCTTGTCAGCCAACGTAACACGACAAATGGAGACACCTTTCCATTTAGCCTAAAGTGAGAAGCATGAGCGCCGAGGCCTCTCGAATGCCGACCACCGACGCGGGCTTGCGAGCCGACGCGCGGCAGAACCGCGACCGCATCGTCGAGGTCGCCCGCGAGCTGTTCGCCGAACGCGGGCTCGACGTGCCGATGGCCGCGATCGCCCGGCACGCCCACGTCGGCGTCGCGACGCTCTACCGCCGCTTCCCGACGAAGCAAGCGCTGGTCACCGAGGTGTTCGCCGACCAGTTCGCGACATGCGTGTCGGTCGTCCACGACGCGCTGGCCGATCCGGACCCGTGGCACGGGTTCCGCACGGCCATCGAGAAGGTGTGCGCCATGCAGGCCGTCGACCGAGGCTTCAGCGCGGCCTTCATCGCGGCGTTCCCCGATGCCGTCGACGTCGAGCAGGAGCAGCACCACGCCATGCAGGGCTTCGCCGAGCTGACGCGACGTGCCAAGGCGACCGGGCAGCTGCGCGCCGACTTCGCGCTGGGCGACCTCGCGTTGCTGCTCATGGCCAACGGCGGCGTCGTCGCCGAATCCGCCGAAGCGTCCCTAGCCGCGTCCCGGCGACTCGTCGCCTACCTGCTCAGCGCCTTCCGCGCCACGCAGGCCGAGCCCCTGCCGCCGCCTGCCCCGCTCAGCCTGCGCGACTTCCTGAACTCGGCGACGTCCAACACCCGTCCCGCCTGACCACGCACGATCCGCTTTGGACAGATCGACCCGGTCACTCCTCCATCCGCTGCCGCCACCACGCCTCGGCATTCCATTCGCTCATAGCGGGCGCCCGAGGATGCCGGATGGTGCATCGCCGGAACTCCTCGTCCAGCGGTGCCAGCATCCGGCGGAGCTCGGCTCGGGCCCTGGGAGACAACCTCGGCATCGCGCGTTCCAGCGCGTCACGTGCCGTGACCGGATTGGCGGGCGAGTCGTACGCCGGGATGTAGAGCCAACGGCCTGACTGCCGCAGGAATCTCCGATATCGATCGAGCGGTCGGGAAACCAAGACGAGCCAATACAACCTGCGAGCCTCGACCCGGTCGAGCTCCGCCCACGGCCCGCGCCCGGCACCGCGAATCCGGCCCGACGGCCGGATTCCAGCAATGACTGCTTGTTCGGCGCGCAACGCGCCCGGCGACCTACGCGGCATCGCCCTTTCGTGAGAACGTCATGCCGAAATCATGACATGAGTCGTTCGGTTGCTGCTCCGAACAGCTGCAGCGTTGGTGAATGCCCTGATCCGAATTCAGGGATCTGCCCGATACCCCGGCCCGGCGCCGATCCCAAGCGTGTCGACAGATCAACGATCGGAGCCGACATGCGCACTTCCACGCCCGGCAGGCGAATAACCGCAGCAGCGACTCTCGCCATCCTGCTCACCGCCACGACGACCGCTCCCGCGCTGGCCGCGACCGACCACCAAGACGTCCAGCGCGCGCTGGACGTGCTCACGACGCAGGACGGCGTGCCCGGGGCGCAAGCCATCGCGCACGACCGCACCGGGCCGAGCTGGTCGGTGCGCAGCGGCGTCGGCGACGTGAACACCGGCCTGCCGTTCCCGGAGGACGGGCGGTTCCGCGCAGGCAGCATCACCAAGTCGTTCGTCGCGACCGTCGTGCTGCAGCTGGCCGCCGAAGGCCGGGTCGAACTCGACGCACCGGTCGAGCGGTACCTGCCGGGCGTGATCGCCGGAAACGGCAACGACGGCAACGCGATCACCGTGCGCCAGCTGCTGCAGCACACCAGCGGGCTTTACGACTACCTCCAGGACTTCCTCGACGTCGATCCCGAACAGCTGCGCCACCGCGGCGCCGACCCGGCCGAGCTGGTCGGCATCGCGATGCAGCACCAGCCGCTGTTCCCGCCGGGCGCGAAGTGGTCCTACTCCAACACCAACTACGTCCTGGCCGGGATGCTGGTCGAACGGGTCACCGGAAACGACATCCACACCGAGATCACCACGCGGATCACCCAGCCGCTCGGCCTGCACCACACGTATCTGCCGAAGCGCGGCGACGAAGTCCTCCCGACGCCGCATCCGAGGGGATACGCACCCGCGGGCGAGCTGATCGACTTCACCGAGTTCGACCCGTCGATCGGCGGGGCAGCAGGCGCCCTGGTGTCGACCGGGCAGGACCTGAACCGCTTCTTCGCGGCCCTGCTCGAAGGCCGCCTGCTGCCGGCGGAGCAACTCGCCGAGATGCAGCGCACCGTCCCGGCCGACCTCGGAGGGAAGAGCGCGCACTACGGCCTCGGGCTGGCGAGCGTGCCGCTGTCCTGCGGCGGCGAATTCTGGGGCCACGGCGGCGACATCATCGGCTTCACGACCCTGTCCGCCGCGACCACCGACGGCCGCGGTGCCACCGTCGTGGCCAACCTGAACCCGGCCACGCCCGAAATCCACCGCGACCTCTTCGCCTCCGTCGACACCGCCATCTGCCCCTAGTCCACATCGGACGGTCGCGCGCGATGCGCCGAGGGGTCGTGAGTGTTCGTTCCGGTAAGAACCGGAGTGAACGCTCACGAACGCGCCCCGCTGCGGTGTCAGCTCACCGCAGGCGTTGCGCCCGGAGAACCGTGTCGTGGGTGTGGCCGCCGGGCGACGGCGGGTTTCGCGGGCGGGTTTCGTCGATCAGCACGGTCCAGCCGTCGCCGAGGAGTCCGGCGATCTCGTGGGGCTGGTAGTAGTCGCTCGGATCGAAGCCGTTCTCGTTGTGCGCCGACAGACCTGTCATGTCGTGGCTGACGAACAGGAACGTGCCTTCCGGGGCGACCGAGGCCAGCAAGCCGCGTAGAGCCGTGTGCTCGGGCTGGTGCATGAGTGGGAAGTAGTGCAGCGACACCAGGTCGAACGCGCCGGCCGGCGGCGCGGCGGCGGTCAGGTCGGCCCGCGTCCAGGCCACGGCGGGAACGTCCGCCGCAGCTCGGGCGGCGCGCTCCAGCGCGACCTGCGAGACGTCCACCGCGGTGACCTGCCACCCGCGCCGGGCCAGCCAGAGCGCGTCCGCGCCTTCGCCGCATCCCACGTCGAGCGCTTGCCCGGGCGGCAGATCGGCCGCTTCGGCGACGAGCGCCCCGTTCGGCTCGCCGCTGAACAGCTGGTCCTGGCTGCTGTACCGCTCGTCCCAGAATTCCCGGCCCATCACCTCAGATGCCATGGCGCCGATCTCCCATCACGAGCTCGCAGATGCGCGCTTCCACTTCATTCGCAAAGGGATCCCGCCGGGTGCGGCGGGGCTGCGCTTGTTGGGTCATCTCGACCACCTCCGACACCAACATGACCCCGCCAGCCCCAATCCGGCAACGCTGTTTGCGGAAACAGCAAACGAGTCAGGGAGCGGGCTTCAGGTGGCGGCTCAGCACCTCGGCCTCCGCGCGGAGCCGCTCGGCGAGGTCGTCACGGCCAAGCTGCTCGTACTCCTCCGCCGCGACCGATCGCTCCCGCACCTCGTTCTCCACGATCGACCGCACATCCGCCTCGGTCAGGTTGCGGCGTTGCGCCTCTGCCGCGCCCAGGCCGACCGCGGCGCCCGCAACGTGTTCGCCCCCGCCGCTCAACGGGCGGTCGCCGGGCACGGCTTCGGCGTTGTCGATCGCCGCCAAGGCGGAGCGGAGAGCCGTGACGGCGACGTTGTTCCGGGCCTTGAGAGCGGTTTTCAGGTCGTCACGCAGGCTGGCGCGCATGCGTCGGGACTACAATCCGGGTTTCGATAGCAGTACGGCTGTACGATATTCGGGTGCCGCGGGTTGCAGATCATGATCAGCGTCGCGCCCAGATCGCGCGGGCCTTCCAGCGCCTGCTCGCCGCGGAGGGCTTCGCGGGCGTCTCGTTCTCGCGGGTGGCGAGCGAGGCCGGGATCTCGGTCGGGCTCATCCAGCACTACTTCGCGGGCAAGGACGCGCTGCTGGACTTCGCCTACGAAGACGCCACGCGCCGCATGAGCGAGCGGGTGCGGGCTCGCGTCCGCGACGGCGAGGCTGCCCGCCTCCCGATCGCCGAAGTGCTGCTCGACAGCCTGGTCGAACTGCTGCCGCTCGACGAGGAACGGGACCTCGAGTACCGCGTCCGGCAGGGCTTGCAGGCGCAGGCGCTGCACCATGCCGGGCTCGCCGAGGTCGCCCGGCAGGCGGGCGGCGCCATCCTCGATTACGTCACGATGGCGGTCGCGGACGGCGTGGATGGCGGCGAGGTCGAGCCCGGTGTCGACGCCGTGCTCGCCGCCCGCACGATCCTCGCGACCGTGCAGGGCCTGGCCGATCAGGTCGCGCTCTCGGGCGCGGACGCGTTCTCGGCCCGGGACGCGTTGCGCCCGGTCATCGCCACGGTGTTCACCAGGCATTTCGATCGCTGATCTCCTCACCGCGGGCGAAACCTCGCGACAACAATATGGTCGTACGGCTATCGTAGCAATATGCTCGTATTGTTATTGGCCACCGAGGAGCATGCACGATGACCGAACACGTGACCGTGCGGCTGAGCAGCGGCACCATCCGCGGCCGCCGACTCGACGAACACCTCTCCTTCCAGGGCATCCCGTACGCCGCCGCACCGGTCGGAGAGCGGCGGTGGCGACCGCCCGCGCCGGTCGAGCCGTGGCCCGGAGTCCGGGACACGACCGCGCCCGGGAATCCCGCGCCGCAGCTGGCCCAGTCGTTCGCGGACGTGACCTCCGTCGACGAGGACTGCCTGACGCTCGACGTGACCGCGCCGGCAGCACCGGCGACCGGGCGTCCGGTGCTGGTGTGGCTGCACGGTGGCGGCGGAACGAACGGCACCGCCGCCACCTACGACCCGCGGCGGCTCGCCATCACCGGCGACGTCGTCGTCGTGGCACCGAACTTCCGGCTCGGCGTGTTCGGCTGCTTCGGGCATCCGGGCCTCTCCGACGGCGGAACCTTCGGCCTGCAGGACCAGCAGGCCGCACTGCGCTGGGTGCAGCGGGAGATCGCGCGATTCGGCGGCGACCCGGCGAACGTGACCCTGATGGGAGAGTCCCACGGAGCCCTCACGGTCGCGGCGCACCTGACGTCACCCACCTCGGCCGGCCTGTTCCACCGCGCGATCCTGCAGAGCGGATTCGGAGTGCTGGGCTCGACTCCGGCGCACACCTTCATCCCCGGCGTTCCAGCACTTCCTCCAATGTGGACACCAGCGGCCGAACTGGACCGGCTCGGCGCCGCCACCGCCGCCGAGCACGGCTGGGTCACGCCGGGCAGCGATCCCGAATCGGCGCTCGAGCAGCTCCGGCGGGTTCCGGCGGCGGAACTGCTCCAGGTATCGGGCAACTTCATCCGGCCCGCCTTCGGCGGCACCACGCTGCCCGAATCTCCCGCGGAGGCGCTGCTCGCCGGGCGCTTCCACCGGATGCCGCTGCTGATGGGCACCACCCGCGACGAGGCGCGGTTCTTCGTCGGGCTCTTCGCCGACCTCGCCGGAAACCCGGTCACGGCCGAGAGCTACCCGCGCCTGCTGGCCGAGGCCTTCGGCGACGCGGCGGACGAGGTCGCCGCGCGCTACGCACTCGACCGCTTCGGGACGCCGAGCCTCGCCTGGGCGCAGATCTGCACGGACCGGGCCTGGGCGCGACCGGCCTGGGAACTGGGCCGAGCCCTCGCCGCGCACACCGGCACCTGGTTCTACGAATTCGCCGACCGGGACGCCCCGTCGATCGTCCCGCTCCCCGGATTCCCGGCCGGCGCCCAGCACTCCAGCGAGCTGGCGTACCAGTTCGACCTTCCCGGCGAGTCGCCGCTGTCGGCGGCGCAGCGCGACCTCGGCGACCGGATGAACCGGTACTGGACCGCCTTCGCCACCAGCGGCGACCCGGCCTGCGCCGACCTGCCGACCTGGCCCGACGCAGGCACCGGCCACGTCCAATCCCTGGCACCAGAACGAATCGGCGGCACGGACTACGCGGCCGAGCACGCCCTCGACTTCTGGGCGCGGATGCCCTGAACCCCGCGGCTGCACCAGGTCGGCGGGTCCGCTCGAAAAAACACGCGCCTGAGCGACGATTCGGCCGCACATCCGCAGTCCCACCTGTGACCGACCCGAGGCGGCTGCTCGCGCCAACCCTGCACGAGCAGCCGCCACACGCACAGGAGATTCCGCCGTGACCAGACCAACAGGCTCCCGACGCGCGCTCGGAATCTGGCCGTTGGTGCACGCCGAGCGAGCGGCCCTGGCCGTTGGTGCACGCCGAGCGAGCGGCCCTGGCCGCCGACCTCGCCGACCTGACCGACGAGCAGTGGGCGACGCCGTCGCTGTGCACCGGGCTCACGGTGCGCGAGGTGCTGGCGCACCTCACCGCGGCGGCGAGCCTCAACCCAGCGCGGTGGCTGGCGGGCGTGATCCGCTGCCGGTTCGCTGGCTCCCCCGTCCGGGACCGGCGACGTTCAGCTTCGGTCGACCAGGTAGTCCTCGCCGCCGACGTACACGGTGTGCCCGGTCTCCAGCGGTGCCGTTGCCGCGGACACGATTTCGGTTGCGAAACCGGAGATCGTCGGTAGGGAGCCGGCCTGTGCGCGCCGGGCGCCGATGATGCCGGGGCGGGCGCGCTCCAGGAGCGTCGGGGTGATCGTGCCCTCGATCATGTCTCCCGAGACGACCACCAGGCTGATCCCGCGAGCCGCCAGGCCGGGAATTCGGTCGCGCAGCGCGTCCTCACCGGCCCGCTTGCTCGCGGCCACCGGCTCGTACTCGTCGTAGGTGGGCCGGCTGCCGTGGAAGTGCGCCTGATGACTGGTGACGAAGACGATCCGCGCCGACGGCGACAGCAACGGTGCCGCAGCGTCCACAAGCGACAGTTGAGCGTCGCGGTTCAACCGGAGCGCGTAGTCGGGCGGGACGTCGCGTTCCATGCCACCGGATGCGTTGAGGACCAGCACGTCCAGGCGGCCGCACAGGTCGCGGATCTCGTTGGCCATGGCCGCGACCGCGGCCTGGTCGGTGAGGTCCGCGCGCACAGCCGAGGCCGCGCCTCCCGCGCGAGCGATCTCGTCGACGACCCGTTGAGCGCGTTTGGCCTTCTCCCGGTAGTTCACGAACACGCGGGCGCCCGCGGCACCCAGCAACCGCGCCGTCTCGGCGCCGATGCCCCGCGAACCTCCCGTCACCAGCGCAATCCGCCCAGCAAGGCTCCCGCTCATTCTCGCCCCTTCATCCGCATGACCATCGCGTCCGCACCGGCGGCCACGTCCGCGCTCCGCGACACCGTGGTTCGCGAAAGCCGAGTGCTCACGGCCGCCCCGAAGCCGGCGATCCGGACCACGTCGTTGACGAACTCGTCGAGATCCTCGGGCCACGGCAGCGACGGCTGGTTGATCAGCAGCGACACGCACCCGTGCATCGCAGACCACAAGCTCAGCGCCAGCGTGCGGGGCTCACCGCGCAGCACGCCGTTTTCCACGCACGCCGTGACCGCATCCACCATGTGGGCGAAGCATGCCTCCGACGCGGGCGAAACCTCCGCGCCGCCAGGACGGTGCAGCATCAACACGCGGTACTGCACCGGATGATCGAGCGCGAACCGGACGTAGGCGCGTCCGCACTGACCCAACGCGATGAACGGGTCCGTCAGCCGCGCGCAGGCTTCGCGGATCCGGCTGCCCAGCCCGTCCCACGCCCGCAGGCACACCGCCTCGACCAGCTGGCCCTTGCTCGCGAAATGCCGGTACACCGACGGCGTGGTGACGCCCGCGCGCTCGGCCACGGCGCGCAGGGTGAGCACCTCCTCGGTGCCCGCTTCGACCAGCATCCGCTCGGCCACGAGGAGGATCTCCTCGCGCAGCCGCCCGCCCTCGCCCGGATTGGCCCGCACTCTTCTGCCCGACACGCGATCACAGTGACATCGTCATCCTGACGTTGTCAACTTCCGCCGAGCCGGTTGACCGAAGCCTGCGCGGCCGGGACGGCGATGCCATCGAGCCTGGTCAACGAGCCCAGGACCTGCGACAGGTCTCGTTTTAGTCTCGCTCGTTGACCTCTTCCTAGATTGAAGTTGCACGCTATCGATGTTCGCGTCGGCGAACGGATGAGTGGCACGAAAGGGAACACCATGACGACAACGACAACGACGACCGGCGACCCGACCGGCGCGATCACCGTGCTCGGCCTCGGTGACATGGGATCGGCGATTGCCAAGACGTTCGTCGAGCGCGGATATCGCACGACGGTCTGGAACCGGACCGCGAGCAAGAGCGAGCCACTGGTCGCCGCCGGTGCCACGGCCGCCGCGACGGCTGCGGAGGCGGTGGCGGCGAGCCCGTTGGTCGTGGTCTGCCTGCTCGACAGCACAGCGGTCGACGAGGTGCTGGGCTCTGTCGATGCCGCGATCGCGGGCAAGGTGCTGGTGAACGTCACCAGCGGCTCTCCCGCCCAGGCACGGGAGAACGAGCGCTGGGCGAACGAGCGCGGCGCCGAGTACCTCGACGGCAAGATCATGGGAGATCCGCCGTACGTCGGGACGCCGAACATCATGTTCCCGTTCAGCGGCTCCCGCAGCGCGTTCGACGCCCACGAGTCGACGCTGCAGGTGCTGGGCAGCATCGCGTACCACGGCGAAGACGCCGGCCTGGCCGCCGTGGAGTTCATGGCCCAGGTCGCCGTGGCCTACGAGCTGCTCATCGGCTTCCTGCATGCGCTCAAGCTGGTTCAGGCGGAAGGCGTCGACGTGGTCGAGTTCGCCGAGCGCATCGCCGGCTCGATGGCCGCCTTCCCGCCGCTGCTGACCTCGATGGGCAAGGCGGTCAAGAGCGGCGAATACGCACCCGGATCTCGGCCCGCTCAACGTCCAGGCCGCGCTGATGGACGACATGATCGACCACCGGGAATCCATCGGTGTGGAGGCCGTGCGGATGCGGGAGGTCAAGGAACTGATGGATCGCCGGATCGCAGAAGGCCACGGCGATCAGGGATTCTCGAGCATGTTTGAGTTGTTGGCGAAGCGCCGGTGACGTGCTGCGGGGTGCGGGACGATTCAGGCGCCCGCACCCCGCCTTTCGCCGCATGCCCGGGCAGCGGCACGCCGGAAACCGGGCGCCTACCGGTGATCTCGGTGCCGTAGCGTTCAACCATCCGCCGACTCCGGCAGATCCAGCCTCACCCAGGTGGCGACTCCGCAAGGTCATTTCAACGCAGAGCCCCGGCAATTCGGCGTTCCCGGTGGCCCCGCGAAGCCGCCGGGCGTATTCCTGATCGCGATCATCGCGGCGGTCGGCACGATCGGACTGCTCACCACCAGCTACCTGAGCACGCTGGGCTGGCTGAACGGCGTCATCTCCGGAGATGTCCCTCAAAGCCCGAGCCGGCCACCCGTGCTGAAGCCATGCCCGGCAACGGAATTCCACCACAGATATGGGGTCTCGCCGCCCGCCCGCCAGCCGACGCCTCCCCGGAGGAGATCCCCGTGGGCGACCCCGACACTCCTTGGGCACGGGCCCGGATCAACTAGCCTTGTGCGGTGTTCGACTCGCCTGACTTCGATCTGGCGCCGTACGCGGAGTTCGACATGTCAGCGCTCGTGCGGCGCACCTACTGCAGTTGGGGCGATGCCGGCTGGCGGTCGCTGCTCGTGCAGTGCTTCGACCACGCACCCGAGGCCGACCACTTTCAGATGCCCGGGGCGTCCGACCTGCATCTCGTGCTCTGCGTGGCCGGGGACGTGGTGATGCGGACGCAGGCCGACGGGAAACCGGCCCGCCGACGCTGGGTTCCCGGCAATCTGGAACTCATGGTTCCCGGCCGGGCGAGCGTATTCGACTACCGGGCGACGTCCGCGATGCGCACCATCCAGGTGCACATCCCGTCGGCGACCGTCGATCGCGCCGCGGCTCAACTGGGCGGTTCGGAGCCGGACTTCGAAGCGCTGTCGGCCGCGGTGGGCGCGGGCGATCCGCTTGTCGAACATCTCGTCCGCGCACTGCCCGCCGCCGATGGCGCGAACGACCTCTACGCGGAATCCGCCGCGGCGTTCCTCGCGACGCACCTGCTGGCCCGGGGCCGGCACGAACGCCTGCCGGGGCCCGAACACGCGGCGGTCCGCGCCGGCATCGCCGTCATGCGGGACCGGCTCGCCGAACCGCTGACGCTTGCCGACATCGCCGCCGAAGTGCACCTGAGCGTGTACCACTTCATCCGCGTCTTCCGGGCGGCGACCGGCGAGACGCCCCACCGGTTCCTCACCCGGCTACGGATCGAGCGGGCGCAGCGACTGCTGTCCGACGGCGCCCTCACCATCGGGCAGATCGCCGAGCGCTGCGGTTTCGCCAGTCCTGGAGCGCTGTCGGCGGCCTTCCTGAGTCATGTCGGCGTCCGGCCGTCGGTGTACCGCAAGATCTGATCGAAGGTCGGCAATCCTGCGCATGTCCCTTGGCCGTCGCGCCATCTAGTTTCGGTGGTGACATGCAGCTTTGTCGTTGCCGCGCAGCCCCATTCGTTCAGGGAGCCCCGGTCACAACTCTCGCGATGAGCACCCGGCTATGCCAAAGGCGGTGCGGCGGCGAACGAAAGGATTCCAACCATGCTGAGCTACGACGCGACCTCGACCTCGACGGCATCTCCGGCCGTCGTCTGGCGCCTGCTCATCGACGCACGCACCTGGCCCGTCTGGTCGACCGTCGACAGCCTGGTCACCGAACGTTCCAGCGGCCTCGATCCCGACGGCCGGGATCCCGTCGGGGCGGTCCGCGCGTTCCGCACCGGGCGGACGGTGACCGGAGAGCGGCTGACCGGGCTCGACGAGGAGAAACAACTGACGTACGAGGACGCCTTCAACTCGGCGATCCACGACTACCGGGCGGTCATCGACCTCACACCCGCAGCCGACGGGGGCACGGTCATCCACTGGCACGGCACCTACTCCGCCCGTTGGGGAATGCGTTGGTTGATGAAGCGCGTCATGCAGCGCGTCATGCAGCAGATGGCTGACGGCCTCGCCTCCCACGCGGCGCAGCAGTCGCGCCAAGACCTCGCCGGTTAGGCGGCTACCGGTCCGTTTTCTGGACTTAGCGACAGTGGTCGCGGGCCAAGCGGCGCAGGCCTCGCAGCACCGGGCGGACGATCCCCGAACTCCGTTGCGGTGGATCGGCCGGCGCCGCAACAGCCTTGCCGACAACTGGCGCGACGCCGTGCAGCCGCTCCCAGCGCCGCGGCGAATCCGCCACGGCGCCATCGGTTTTCGGAAGCATCCCGTTCTGGATCCAGAACGGACGCCGGGCGGAAGCTCGGAGTCCGCGCGGCAACGCCGGAGCAACGGGCACCACAGCACCACTGTCCTGCGGCACCAAGCTCCACGCATCTCACGCCGGATCGCAGTTTCAGGCCTGGCCCTGCCATCGCTGGGCTTCAACACATCGGCGAACGCGCGTGCTCGGCGGCATGACAGCGCGTTCGCAGACCCGCTCCCCAACGGCGGAATCGAAAAGCCGCAGGTTGGACGAGATCGGCATGTCAAGCGCGGCGAGCATGGCACGGCCGCAGGACCTCACCATCAATGGCGCGGCAGACGATGGCAGGCGGAGGCAGCTGTCACGACGCCGCCTCAAGCCGCAGGTCATTGCGCCATGCTGCGGCCAGGTCTTGTATCGGCAGGTCGAGTACCTCGCTCAGGCAGACGATCGTGCCGAACGCGGGGGTCGGGAGCCGACCGGTCTCGATCTTGCGCAATGTCTCCGGCGACATGCCTGCCGCGTGCGCCACGCCACCGAGATCGCGACCTGCTCGCGCTTCACGCAGCAGCCTCCCGAGACGCCTGCCGGCCTCGATCTGTTCGGACGTGAGCGGATTGCGAACCACGGCACCAGAGTACGGCTGGTATTTTAATACCTCAAGTGCTACGTTGGTATTATTATACCGACGATGTGAGGGCACCCGTGATCGAACTGAAGACGCCTGCGGAGATCCAACGCATGCATGTGGCCGGGCGTTTTGTCGCCGAGGTGCTCTCCGAGGTCGGCCGACTCGCTGACGTGGGCGTCAACCTCTTGGACCTGGAGCACCACGCGCGCGGCATGATCAAACGGCGCGGGGCGGAGTCGTGCTACTGGGACTACGCTCCGTCCTTCGGCAAGGGCCCGTTCCGCAACGTCATCTGCCTGTCCGTCAACGACGCCGTCCTGCACGGCTTGCCCCACAACTACGCACTGCGCGACGGAGATGTGCTCAGCGCGGACCTCGCAGTCAGCATCGACGGCTGGGTGGCCGACTCGGCGCGCACGATCGTCGTTGGCACTGCTGCCGAGGAGGACCTGCGGATCATCCGTGCCACCGAGGAAGCGTTGGAGGCGGCGATCGAGGTGGCGCGTCCGGGCAACCGCCTGGGTGACATCTCGGCGGCGATCTGGGCAGTGGCCCGCGACTACGGCTATCCGGTCAACACCGAGTTCGGTGGTCACGGCATTGGCCGCACCATGCACGAGGAGCTCCACGTTCCCAACAAGGGCCGGGCAGGCCGCGGCCTGAAGCTCCGGCCGGGGCTGACCCTCGCGCTCGAACCCTGGTTCGCGCGTACGACCGACCGGATCGTCTTCGACCCCGATGGCTGGACCATCCGCTCGGCCGACGGCTCGCGCACCGCCCACTCCGAGCACACGATCGCGATCACCGAAGACGACCCCCTGGTGCTCACCCGACGCCTGCCACACCACGCGGACCCGGCCTCGGCGTGAGTTCGGCCGAGGGGGCGGTCCGCGACACAGTGAGACTCTGCACGACAAGATCGCGTTCCTTTACCACCAACCCCGCGAGCGCTTCGAGATCAGCCGAACGTCCGCTCATGCCGCAGACCGGCAGTTCAACGCGATCCCGCCCGGCGCCTGCAGGAAAATGGTTCGGCGGGGCCACGGCCGGGCTGCTAGCGTGCCGGAGACCGTGACACCGCCCGAGGAGGTGAGACCCATGAACGCTGTACGCACGTGGGTGCTCCCTCGCTTCGTCACGGTTGGGCGATCAATGTAGGTGTCGCCGGGAGCGCCTCGACAACAAGGCACTTCCGAAAGGCGACATCCTATGGATTCTGCGCATTCCGCCGAGGGGACACCACCAGGCGTACCCGCGATAGTGATCACGCGGGTCGCGGAGCGGCAATGGCACGCTGTGGAGGACGACCGAGTGGTCGGCCGCGGCGACGCATCGCCCAGGCCCGACGGGCGGATCTTCCTCAGCATCGACTCGTGGCACGGCGCGGTCTTCGACCAACTCGCCGATGCGATGCTGGCCGGTCTGCCAACGCCGCTGTACACACTGGTCGACGAAGCTGACCTAGAACTGACATCCAGTTGGGCGCGAGCCGGCTTCACGACCCGGCGCCGCGAGTGGGAGTACCTCGTGTCCACGGACCCACGGGTCACGGGACTCGACTCGGTGCCACCGCCGTCGGGCGTGACGATCGTGCCCGTCGGCGCGGCGCAGGAGGGCCCGCTGCGCGAGGTGTACAACACGATTCGCGCCGAAGTCGAAGCCACCGTCGGCTGGGAGTCGATGCCGACAGAGGTGATCCACCGCCCGGTCGGGGCTGCCCCGCATGACCCGTCGAAGTATGCGGTGGCGGCGGAGTCCGGTCGGTACGTGGGACTGGTCCGAGTGGCGGCGCGGCGCCGGCACGCACGGATCGGGCTGGTCGCAGTCCGGGCCGACCTGCGCCGCCGCGGTATCGCTCGGGCGCTGCTGGCCCACATGCTGGGTTCGCTACACCACAGCGGGATCGAAACGGCATCGGCCGAGGTGGACGAATCCAACGGGGCGGCCTTGGCGCTGTTCGAGGGCATCGGCGCCCGGCGCGCGAGCAGCAACCTGGAGTTGGTGCTCCGCTGACGCCTGACCACCTCACCACGCGAGGAAGCACGCGTGGCACAGGCCGATCTGATGAGCAGGCGCATCGTTCACGATCGCGTCAACGGGATTCGTTTCCTCACCGATCTCACCGCCACCGACCGGAGGAGCGCGAGAACATGGCGAAAACAGCAGGGGGTATCGAAGTCGAGGGCACCGTCGTCGAGTGTCTGCCCAATGCCAGCTTCAGGGTGGAGCTCGAGAACGGGCACAAGGTGCTCGCACACATCAGCGGGAAGATACGGAAGAACTACATCAAGATCGTGCTGCTCGACCGGGTACTCGTGGAGCTCAGCCCGTACGACCTCACTCGCGGCCGGATCCTGTTCCGCTACAGGACGTAGTGGTGGGCCGGCACGCGCCGGAGGAGGACGAACACGTCTCCGACCTGGCTCGGAGACGTGCTTGATGTAGGAGCCAAGACCAGAGCCGAGAACCCGGACCGGTTCGGCAGATCACCGGCCTGATGCGACGGCGGTGCCGGCGGCGGACTTCCAGTCGGCCGCCGACACCGCCGGCTCGTCTTTCGTCGGAGTGCCAACAGCGTGAGATTCGGCCAAGTGCCAACGCAGTTGGTTGAGAACCTGCCATCTTCAGTGAGCACGGACAATGGCGGCGAGTCTCACGCCGATGGCACAAGTGCCAACCAGATGCCAAGATCATTGAGAACGGGTTGATCTCCGCTGACCAGCGGATATTTCGGTTGTCCCACGGGATGTAATGCGGGCTTGAATCTCAGTTCCGTGGCATTTCTTCAGTTTTGGTGGGGTTGCGTCGTCTCAACGGTCGGCGCTCGCCTGGTCCCTCGGCCGCGCGTTAGCTTGAGATACGGGCTTCGATGCCGTCGAGGAGGAAGTCGAGGCCGGTCCGGAAGGTTTGGTCGGCGTCGAGGTGGGGGCCATCGTGGACGATCGTGGCCAGCGCGGGGAATCGGCCGGTGGCGAAGGTCCGCTGCAGATAAGGCCCGAAGGTGGCCTGCCACTGCATCTGGTCCATCCCGGAGGCTCGCTCGGCGCGTCGCTCGGTGATCTCCCGGCGCACCGCGCCGATTACGTACGCGTTGACCGCGGCGATCGCCGGCACGACGGTGTCCAGGTCGACGCCGTCCATTCCGGCCGCTACAGCCTCCCCGCTGGCCAGCGTGTTCGGCCCGAGCTGGGGCCGCCCACCGAGCAGGTCGGCGAGCCATTCGTGCTGGTGGGCGGCCTGCCGGGTGGTTTCGGCAAGGGAGCGCAGCACCTCTCGCCAACCGTCTCCGGCCGGCCGGATCTCGGCGTGGACCGCATCGACCATCAGGTCGAGCAACTCCTCCTTGGTGGCGATGTAGCCATACAGCCGCATCGGTCCGACGTCCAGCACCGCGGCGACCTTGCGCAGCGACACCGCGTCCAGGCCGTCCGCATCGGCGAGTTGGATCGCCGCTTGGACGATCCGCTCCCGGCTCAGCGGGGCCGGCACCGGTCGATCCGGCGGCTCCGGCCGCTCCCACACCAACATGCCGACGACAATACAGCGCTGGGATTGATACAGTGTATTGACTGATACGGTGAATCGAGGTAACTATGACCATCGCCATTGTCGGAGCCGGATTGGGTGGCTTGGCCCTTGCTCGGGTGCTGCACGTGAACGGCATCGACGCCGTTGTGCACGAACGTGAATCGTCGCGCGGTGCGCGCGGTCAGGGCGGCATGCTCGACATCCACTCCGGGCAGCGGGCGCTGCGCGAGGCCGGTCTGATCGACCAGTTCTACGCGATTGCCCGTGGTGAGGGCCAGGACATGCGGCTTCTCGAGCCGGACGGCACCCTGCTGCTGCAGGAGGACACGCCCGAGGGCGCCCCGCTTGAGCGACCCGAGGTGGACCGGGCCGATCTGCGCAACCTGCTGCTGGACTCTCTTCCTGAACACGCGGTGCGCTGGGGGCACGCGTTTGAGTCCGCTGACAACGGCCTGCTGCACTTCGCCGACGGCAGCAGTGCGACGTATGACCTGCTGGTCGGCGCCGACGGCGCGAACTCCAGGGTCCGCGCGCTGCTCACCGACGCCCGGCCGGCGCATATCGGCCAGAACGTCGTCGAGCTCGGCATTCCCGACATCGACCGCACCCACCCCGACCTCGCGGCGATGGTCGGGCGCGGCAACTACTGGGTGCTCGGCAACGGACGATCCCTGGCAGCGCAGCGCAACGGCGACGGCCGCGTTCGCATCGGCCTCAGCTTCTACAACACCGCCGAGGACTGGTTCGCCACCAGCGGGATCCCGTTCGACGATCCAGCCGCCGCCCGGGCGCGGCTGATCGACCTGCTCACCGGCTGGGACTCACGGTTCACCGCACTGATCGCAGCCTGCGACGACACGGTCCTGCCACGGTCGATCACTACTCTCCCGGTCGGCCTGACCTGGCCGTCAACGCCAGACGTCACGCTGCTCGGCGATGCCGCGCACCTGATGCCGCCGGTGGGGGAGGGTGCCAACATGGCGCTGCTCGACGGCGCCCTGCTCGGCCTCGCGCTGGCCGCGCACCCGGACGACTTTCCCGCCGCCGTCAAAGAATACGAACGCGAGATGTTCGAACGCACCAGCGCTGCCGCCCGGATGTCCGCGGACATGCAGGAATTGCTGATGTCGCCGGACGCCGGCCAGAAAATGCTCGCATTTTTCCAACCTGGCTGAAGGTAACCGAATACGACCAGGAAACCTGGTCGTCCAGCCAGCGCGATCCCCCGGGCGGTTCGGCCCCTCGGTTGTCTCACCGACATTGGTCGAGCGTGGCCAGGATTGGCATTACTTCTTGTGCGAATTTCTCGCCGGCAGGCGTCAACCTGATGCCCTGAATCGCAGAGGAGACCACCGGCAGGCAAACGCAGGTGACAGTCCGCATGATCGCCTCCCGCACCCGGCTCAACGACAGCCTCGTGAGGCTCGTGACCCAGCGCCTTGTTAACGCCGAGCTCCTAAGGCGGCTGCCGCAAGACCGCGCACGCGCTCCTGCCTACCACGAGGTTCAACGTGCCGGCGGCACATGGGACGCGCTCATCGCCTTGTGCGTTCGCCTCGCGTCCGAATCGTCTGGCGAACTGCAAGCGCCGAGCAATTCAAACGAAATACTGAGGGCATCGCGAATTGCGGTGTCGCGAATTCTCTGCGTGGACGCAGGTTGGCGGGGTCATTTCTCGGTGGTGGGCGGGGTGGAGGCTTGTGCGGGGACACGCTCCAGCACGACGACGGGGATCTGCCTGCCGGCAGCTGCCTCGAACTCGGCGAACTTCGGGACGAGTGCTATCTCTTTCGCCCAGATCCGCTCGCGCTCCGCGCCCTGCGCGAGCCGCGCTACGACCGGCACTCTCTCCGTGCCCACCTCGACTGTGGCCTGCGGGTTCGCCATGAGGTTGTGGTACCAGACCGGATGACGCGGACTGCCACCGTAGGTTCCAAAGACGGCCCAGCTATCGCCGACCGGCTGGAAGAACAATGGGCTGATCCGCTCGCGTCCGGTCTTGGCCCCGGTGTGGTGCACCAAGATCAGCGGCATGCCTCGCTCGTCGAACCCGGGAATCCGGGGCGGGACGGGGCGGCCCGCGGCGAAATCCTCGTCGCTACTCCACGCCGCGTACCCGGCGTTCGCTCGGACCTCAGTGATGATGCGTTCGTTCCATCTGGTGATGTCCGGGGACTTGGCCTCGTTCGCTGTGGTCGTGGACGGGTCGGACATGACATCCCCTTCACTATCCGGAGCACTTGCTCCTCAAAGTATCACAGAGGGGAGCATGTGCTCCGCATAAGGAGGTATGCTCGACCACATGGCAGTGGCTGAACCGGAAGGCACCGCCCGGCGCCGCGCGCCGCGCGTGGACGCGATCCGCAACCGGGAAGCGATCATCGAGGCCGCCGCGGCCGTGCTGGCCGAGCAGGGCACCTCGGTGGACGTGCGCGAGATCGCCCGCCGCAGCGAGGTGGGCATGGGCACCCTCTATCGGCACTTCCCGAAGAAGGAGGACCTCGTTCACACGGTCCTGCGCAAGGACTTCTCGGAATGGGCGGAATCCGCGCGCCAGACGGCGATCGACGCCGAGGACCCCTGGACGGCACTGACCGACTTCTACCAGCAGGCCCTGACCGGCTACGCACGCCACCGCGCGATCATGGAGAACTTCGCGCTGACCTGGTCGGTCCCCGATCTGGAGGGCATCCAGCAGCTTCGCCTCGTCATCGAGGAACTGTGCGCCCGCACCGCCGCGGCGGGTCTGCTGCGCCCCGGCGTGACCACCGACGACCTGCTGCTCCTGCTGGTCTCACTAGGCCACGCCGTCCAGGTCACCGACGAGTGCCGCCCACAGATGTGGCACAGGCTGCTGCGCATCTCCCTCGACGGCCTGCGCGCAGACCACCGCGAACCACTTCCCATCGACACCGCACCAGGCAGCGTCTCACGATTACTTCGTAAATGAGATTGATATGAAGTCATCCGTGAGAAAATGAAGTCAGCCGTGAGATCCTGCAAAGCTGTAGGGTCTCATCGGCCGTGACATTTTGATTCGGTGCGACCTGGCGTTTCTCGGTTGTCTCGCCGTGATGCCACCCCAAGAAGTCTCAGTTTCGTGGCATTTCCTCAGCGGCGAATTCTGGCGCGTTTCGGGGCTGTCGCCTTGGGCGTAGGCCGGGGGCGGCCGGAGCTAACCATCGTACGCGGTGGATTCAAGGACCAGGCAACGAGCGCGGAAGACCTTCCATAGGCCGTCTACTGTTTTCGGGCGCAGGTGTGCCCGTTCGAGCCAAATGTGAAGCTGTAGGTGCTCGGCGAACTCCACATCACCCGGTGCAGTGATCAGCCGACGTAAGTTCGACCTTCGTGGAACGAGCGAAATCGAAGACGTTCATCCTCGTGCATGGTGCCTGGCACGGCCCGTGGTGCTGGTCACGGGTGGGCGAGTACCTGACGGCACGTGGACACGATGTCATATGCCCACGGCTGCCGTCCGACACCGCCGACGCCGGCCAGGACGAGTACCTCTCGGCGATCGAAGACGCACTCCGAACCCGTTCCGACGTCGTTCTCGTCGCGCACTCGATGAGCGGGCTGCTGGCACCGCTGGCGGTCGGCAACCGCGCGGTTAGCTCTCTCGTCCTGCTCGCCGCCCTGGTACGCCGACCCGGAACCACGTGGTCGGACAACGGGCTCGAGCCGTTCGCCGAGCCGATGCGGAAGGTGCTCACCCAGGCCACTGTCGACGAAACCGGTTGCCTGGCCCTGGACCCGGCCGACGCGACCGAGCTGTTCTACCGACTGCCTCCCGGGTGACGCCGCCGACGCGGTTGGACGGTTGCGCCCCGATGCAACCGCGCTGTATCAGCAGACTTGTCCGGATCTACCGGAGCGCAGGGTGCCGACCACCTACGTGGCGTGCCGCGACGATCGCGTGGTGGACGGCGAATGGAACGCCACTGTGGCCCAGGAGTTGCTCGGTGCTGCGGTCCGCGAGATCGACGCCGGACACTCGCCGTTCTGGTCTGCACCGGAACGACTCGCCGGGCTACTGGTCGAGTTGGCCTGACACACCAAGCACTGGACTCCACGAAATGTCGGGCTTCGGGGGCACCAGCGGCCCCCGGCCCACAAGAAGGGCCACGATGTTCCACACGAATGGCCCAATCTCACAACCCACCGCACAAGTGCAGTCGAAATGCAGTCGCGCATGAGAAAGTGCAGCGGAAAATGAGACCCTGCAAAGCCTGTGGGGTCTCAAACCGCGTGACATGTTGATCTTGTTTGGCCTGGGGTTTTGCGCGTTGTCTCAGTCGGACTGCGGGCCTGGGTGTCTCACTTCGGTGGCATTTCTTCATGGGTGAGCAGGCAGCTGGTCCCACGAACGACCTCGGCCCCCGAGCTCTGCCGCCGGAAAATCGCTGTTCAGAAAAGTGATCCCGTAGGCAGACTGCGGGCGTGGCCGTACTGGAGAAGACCGTGCGGGCGCCGGGCCGGGCCCAGGCGACCGGGCTGAGCCTGACCTCGTGGGTGCTGTTCGCGAGTTCCGGCCCGCTCGCCAAGGCGGTAATGGCGGCGGGCTGGTCCCCGATGGCAGTGACCTCGGTGCGGATCACGTTAGCCGCAGTACTGCTGGCGCCAGTGGTCGTGGTGCTGCGGCCGCAGGCACTGCGGTTCCGTCGTGCCGACCTGTGGCTGCTGCTCAGCTACGGCCTGCTCGGCGTCGCCGGAGTGCAGCTGTTCTTCTTCCTGGCCGTGGCCCGGATCCCGGTCGGGGTGGCGATGGTGCTGGTCAACCTGGCGCCCGCGCTCGTCGCACTGTGGGTGCGGGTGGTGCGCCGCACCCGGCTGCCCGGTCTGGTGTGGCTGGGTATCGGGCTGGCCGTGGCCGGGTTGGCCCTGATCGCGGAGATCTGGCAGGGCGCCCGGCTGGACCTGCTCGGCGTCTCCGCTGGGCTGGCCGCGGCGATCTGCTCGGCCGGGTACTTCCTGATCGGAGAGCACGGCGCGAGCCGGCACGACGCGTTCGGGCTGACCGCAGCCGGGCTGGCGATCGGCGCGGTGGTGGTGGTCGCGGTCAGCCCGCCGTGGACGCTGCCCTCGGGCCTGCTCACCGCACCCGCGGTACTCGGCGGCCTGCAGGCCCCGGTGTGGCTGACACTGCTGATGCTGGCCGTGGCCGGCACCGCGTTGCCCTACCTGGCCGGACTGCGGGCACTGCGCGATCTGCCCTCGGCTTTGGCCAGCGTGCTGGCCCTGGTGGAACCGTTGGTCGCCGCCGTGCTGGCCTGGCTGCTGCTCGGCCAGGCGCTCGGCCTGACG
This sequence comes from Saccharopolyspora sp. NPDC050389, assembly GCF_040655595.1. Classification (NCBI taxonomy): domain Bacteria; kingdom Bacillati; phylum Actinomycetota; class Actinomycetes; order Pseudonocardiales; family Pseudonocardiaceae; genus Saccharopolyspora; species Saccharopolyspora sp. NPDC050389. Next base: position 10,049 of record NZ_JBFAKG010000083.1, on the reverse strand, counting down.
CAGCTGGCCGGGGCGGTAGTTCTGCTCACCGGCGCGGTGCTGGTGCAACTGGCCGGCCCGAAGCCACTCCCGGACGGCCCCGATCTTGCACAGCGCTAGTTTGTCCAGTCAGGCGCCCTGGTCTGCGGATCGGTCGATCTAGTGATCAACAGCCCATTTCTCAGTCCGATGGCCAATTGGCCAGACAGTGGCCATCAAGACTGAGAATTGGCCACGAGTTTTGAGAACCTGCAAAGCCGGGAGCTACTCCTGGGCCATGTCGACGAAGCGACTGTAGTGCAGCTGGTGGGCGACCGTGATCGTCGCCGTCGGGCCGGCACGGTGCTTCGCCAGGATCAGGTCTGCCTCGCCCATCCGCGGGTCGTCCCGCTCGAACGCGTCCGGCCGGTGGATCAGGATCACCATGTCCGCGTCCTGCTCCAGCGAGTTGTGCATTGCAATGCAGTTGGCTACGAAGTTGTGCGTGCCGTTTACCGTTGCGTCGTAGACGGGCTGCTCGCCGATGCTGGTGATCTCAGCGATCTCGTCCCAGAAGACGTCGTTGGTCGCCAGCATCTCCAAGTCCGCGTCGTCCAGTACAGCCGCTGCACGTGCCAACCGGGTCCGGCTGGGTGCGTGCTTCCAGATGGTCGAGCCGCAGAACTGGGTGTTCATCTGCGCCGAGAAGTCCCGTTGCGTCATCGAACGAGCGGCGAGGAGCCCGCGAATCCGGTCCCAAACTTCCTTGGGCACCGTATCCCGGTTGGTGTTCCCGGCGATCGCTCGCAGCTTCTCGACCGCGACGGCGGCCGGAACGGACCGGGCACCGTAGATTCCAGCCTCGTCCAGAAACTTCAGCTGGTTCTCCGCGCCGTAGACGAGCACGTGATAGCAGTCTCGATAGCCAGCCTTCTTGGCTGGCTTGATCCGCGCGAGGACACCGAGCCGAAGTAGAAGTCGCGACAGGTCCTCGGCAAGTCGGCGACTCGTCGTCGCGTAGTAAAGCCGCGCCTGCCCGGCCTTCTCGTCCCACCGCACCGAGCCGTCCGTCGCCCACAGATGCCGAAGGAACAGCGCGATCTGCTCTCGTGGCAGCGAGAAGACCTGGTCTGGGATGAACTTCTCGTGGCTGCGCAGCCCGAACAGACCCATCGCGTCGAGCCAGGCCGCGATCGGGTTCCGCTTGCCGTGCGTCAGACGATACGGTGCCGGGAGTCGGAGCGTCGTCACCTTCGCAGCTGCGTAATCGTCGCGGACTGCGGTAATGCCGAAGTGCTTCGCCGCTTCCGTCACTGCTTCCAGGTTCGCTTCGTCCACGCTCGTGTACCGGAGCGGCTGCCGCTTCACGAACGAGCCGTCGCCGATCAAATGCGCGAGCATCACGATCTCGGCTTCGGGCAACGCCTTCACATCCAGCGGCTCCGGCAGCTGTCGCGGTACGGCGACCCGCGTCCCCTCGGCCAGTTCGCCCAGTGGCACCCAACCGTCCACGGTGAGCATCGGATGGTTGGCAGTCGCCTCGATCTCGCGACCGGATGCGAGCCGGACCTTGAAGGCTTCCTTGACGCCACTGGAGAAGACGTTCGTGATAGGCCGGGGCACCAGACGCATCCGGTCGTCCAGCGACCAGACGATCGGCCGCTCGCCGGTCCTCATCAGCTCACCAAAGGTGACCTCGGCGCCGGTGTCCGCGCGAAGCAGTCGCGTGTCAGCGGTCAGACAACCGGATTCGCGGAGGTCCGAGAGCTGCGGGCGCTTGTCCGTGCGCTGTTCCGGGCCACGGTTGAGCTGGGAGATCGCGATCAGCGGCACTTCGAGTTCCTTGGCCAGCAGCTTGAGGTTTCGGGAGAACTCCGAGACCTCCTGCTGCCGGGACTCGACGCGCTTGCCGGAGGTCATCAGCTGCATGTAGTCCAGCACGATCAGCTGGATGTCGTGGCGCTGCTTGAGCCGCCGGGCCTTCGCGCGGATTTCCATCATGGTCAGGTTCGGCGAGTCGTCGACGAACAGCGGCGCCTCGCTGATCTCGCTCATCCGCCGCGCCAACCGCGTCCAGTCGTCGTCGGTCATCCGGCCACCGCGCATGTCGCCGAGCCGGATCCGGGCCTCGGCGGAGAGCATGCGCATGACGATCTCGGTGCGCCCCATTTCCAGCGAGAAGATGACGCTGCCGAGCCCGTGCTTCACCGACACCGACCTGGCGATATCCAGTCCCAGGGTGCTCTTGCCGACACCGGGCCGCGCCGCGACGATGATCATCTGGCCCGCGTGGAGGCCGTTGGTCAGGGCATCGAGGTCAGCGAAACCCGTTGGGATGCCTTGGGATTCTCCTCCTCGGGAGGCGATGGCATCGATCTCGTCCATCGTCGGCTGGAGGAGTTCTTCGAGGGCGTGGTAGTCCTCGCTGGCCCGGCGCTCCGTCACGTCGTAGATCGCGGACTGGGCCCGGTCGACGACCTCTTCGATCGCCGCGCCCTCGGAGCCGTGGTAGCCGAGCTGCACGATCCGGGTGCCCGCCTCCACCAGGCGGCGCAGGATCGCCTTCTCCGAGACGATCTCCGCGTAGTAGCCGGCGTTCGCCGCCGTGGGAACCGTGGCGATCAGGGTGTGCAGGTACGGCGCGCCGCCGACCTTGAGCAGCTCCTGGCGGCGCTCCAGCTCGGCCGACACAGTGATCGCGTCCGCCGGTTCACCGCGGCCGTAGAGGTCGAGGACGCAGTCGTAGATCGCCTGGTGCGCCGGGCGGTAGAAGTCGTTGGGGCTGAGCACCTCGACGACGTCGGCGATGGCGTCCTTGCTCAGCATCATGCCGCCGAGCACCGATTGCTCCGCCGCGAGGTCCTGCGGGGGCTGTCGTTCGAAGGTGGTAGCGCTGCTGCTCGACCCGCCGTCGCTGTCGAAGTACGGATCTTCCTGCTCGTCGGGCACCGCCACCGGACCCGTCACCTCCTCCGGCACAAGGCGATCACGCGTGGTGTGCGTGAACGCCCGCGCGCGAAGCTAGATCGCCCGCCTGGAGCAGGCAAGTCAAGCTGTGGACAAAGCTCGGGACAACCTGTGGATAGATCGAATCGAGCTGGGGATAACTCGCGTCAGCCTTCCACGCAGCTGGGGACAACTTGGGGACAAGTCGGTGTGATCGACAAAAAACCCCAGTTCAGCCCCTGTGCGAAGGCTGTGGAAGAAATCCGTGGAAAAGTCCCGGTGTGTCGCTGTCTTCGGCGTGTCGGAACTCGGCGGGGCTCGGCCTCCGCCGTGACAACCGGTGCGCGCACCGGACGCAGCATCGCCCACCCGTCACACGAATGCCGGAGTGGACGATGCCGCGTTGTGGAAACCGGTACTACCGGGTCACTGCTCGCCGGCGACCTGGACGCTGACGTTGGCCGTCACGTCCGGGTGCAGCTGCACGTCGACGACGTGCTTGCCGAGCGACTTGATGTGGCCGCGCAGGTCGACGGAGCGCTTGTCCAGGTTCGGACCACCGGCCTTGCGCACCGCGGCGACGATGTCGCCGCTGGTGATCGAGCCGAACAGCTTGCCCTGCGAGGACACCTTCGCGGTCAGCGTGACCGGGCCGAGGTCCTTCAGCTGCTGCTTGAGCTCGTGGGCGTGCTCCAGGTTGCGCACCCGGCGGTTCTCCTGCACGCGGCGGATCGTCTCGATCTGCTTCTGCGCGCCCTTGCTGGCCACGATGGCCAGGCTGCGGGGCAGCAGGTAGTTGCGCGCGTAACCGTCCTTGACCTCGACGATGTCGCCAGACTCGCCGAGACCGGTCACGTCAGCGGTAAGGATGATCTTCACGACGTGTCTCCTTCCGGGTCAGCGAGCGGTCGAGGTGTAGGGCAGCAGGGCCATCTCACGGGCGTTCTTCACCGCGATGGCGACGTCGCGCTGGTGCTGGCTGCAGTTGCCGGTCACGCGACGGGCACGGATCTTGCCGCGGTCGGAGATGTACTTCCGCAGCAGCGTCGTGTCCTTGTAGTCGATCTGCGCCGCCTTGTCCTTGCAGAACACGCAGACCTTCTTCTTCGGCTTGCGCACGGGCGCCTTGGCCATAGGTCTTCCTCCTGAGCGAAAACTTCGTAAGCGTTGCTGCGCCGTTTAGAACGGCGGCTCGTCGCTGAACCCACCACCGGAACCGGCGGGCGGCGCGGAGCCCCACGGGTCGTCGGCCGGGGGACCGGACGGGCCCCCGCCACCACTGAAGCCACTGCCGCCACGGCTGACCTTGTTCACCTTGGCGGTGGCGTAGCGCAGGGACGGCCCGATCTCGTCGACCTCGAGCTCGACGACAGTGCGCTTCTCGCCTTCCTTCGTTTCGAAGGAACGCTGCCGCAACCTGCCCTGCACGACCACGCGCATGCCGCGGGTCAGCGACTCGGCCACGTTCTCCGCGGCCTGCCGCCAGATGTTGCAGCGCAGGAACAGCGCCTCGCCGTCCTTCCACTCGCCGGACTGGCGATCGAAGGTCCGGGGCGTGGACGCGACCGTGAAGTTCGCGACCGCGGCACCGGAAGGGGTGAAGCGCAGCTCCGGATCGGCGGTCAGGTTGCCGACCACCGTGATTACCGTTTCACCAGCCATGACCTGGGGACTCCAGTCTGGTCGTTAGCGGAATCGGGCCGGTCAGGCGGACGCCTGAGCGGCGCGGGCCTTGGCGGCGCGCGCGGCCTTGCGGGGCTCGACGATCTTGCGGATGACCTTCGTCCGCAGAATCGACTCGTTGAGGTTCAGCTGCCGGTCCAGTTCCTTGATGGTGGCCGGCTCGCTGTTGAGGTCCAGGACGACGTAGATGCCCTCGGCGTTCTTCTCGATCTCGAACGAGAGCCGCCGGCGGCCCCAGACGTCGACCTTCTCGACGGTGCCACCGTCGTTGCGGACAACGTTGAGGAAGTTCTCCAAGGACGGAGCGACGGTGCGCTCGTCCATGCTCGGGTCCAGGATGACCATGAGCTCGTAGTGACGCATGAAGACCATTCACCTCCTGTGGACTCACGGCCACGGACTTTCCATGGCAGGAGGGTCGTTCGCGTCGACGAACTGGACAAGGCTAGCAAGCGGCGCCGACAACTCGGCCGACGGGGCGATGGACAGCACCGGGCCCCGGCTTCAGAACAGGAACGGGGCCACTGGGGGCTGATCCGGCCCTGGGGCGAGCGCTTCCCGCGCTGGATCCCCGGTGCCGTCTGCTTCGACGTGCCCGAGCTGGACGCGGGGCTGCTATAGCGACCCAAAAGACTCACGGCCCCGTGACCAGCCGAAACGAGCTCAGTGCCGGCGGAGGACCCAGCTGCGGACGAGGGCCGCCGTGACCACCGCCAGCGAGATCGCGGCGAGCAGCACCGGAGCCGCGACCCGGTCGGTCACCTCGGTCGGCAGCGCCTCCGCCTTGCCCGCGGCGCGGATCTCTTCCTGCTGCTCGCGGGCCTTCTGCTGCTCCTGGGACTGCTTCGCGAGGTCGCCGACGTCCGGCGTCAGGCCCGGGACCTGGCCGTAGCGGGCCTGCGCCCACGGCAGCGAGCCGCCCTGGAGGTCACGCAGGCTGGGCGGCAGAACGCTGAGCGCCGCCGGTGCCCCGCCGTTGGGCGTCAGGGCCGGTTGCGGCGGCGTGGGTGGCGGCAGGGTGGAGCTCGGCGGCGGCGGGTTCGTGCTGGGCTGCGGGTTCGGCGCCGGCTGCGGCTTCTCGGTCGGCGGCGGTTGCGGGGACGGCGGCGGCTGTTCCACCGCTGGCTTCGCGGCCTTCACCGTGAGGGCGTTGCCGAGGCTGACGAGGTTGGTGAAGTGCCAGGTCACCGCGTCGACCTTGCCGGCGGGCAGGCCGATCTCGGCGAGCCTGGGCGCGGCGGCCTTGGCGATGTCATTGCCGGAGTAGAAGGTGCGGCCCTCCGGAGCGGCCCCGAGCGAGATCGGCGTCAGGTCGCCGAACTTCTCGGCGGCGTCGTCTGCCGGGCCGAAGGCCAGCGGCATGGCGAGCAGCACGGCCTCGCGGACCTTGAAGTCGAGCGTGGACGGCGCGATGGTGATCTGCTGGCCGGGTTCCGCGTCGACGATCGCCAGGGGCTGGTCGACGACCAGCGGGTCGGCCGCGAAGGCGGTGCTCGCGCCGAGGAAGGTGCTCGCGGTGATCGCTAAGCCGACCAGGCCGGCGGACACGGTCCGGCCGAGCGCGTTCGGCCTGACCAGCGGATTGGGTTTCCCCCGTGCGCCCATTTCTCGTCTCCCCACGGCAGTCCGAATGCCGATCACTCTCTCAAGATTAATAACGCCCGAACACCGCCATTGGTGACGCCCCCCGGGGAAAAACCGCGGGTTCCCGCGCTGTGGGACCGGGCCGTTCACGCCGCCGGGAGGCGATCCGGTCGGCCGCCTAGACTTCGGGTATGCGTATCGGCGCCCACGTTCGCGATGATGACCCGTTGGCCGCCGCCGCCGAGCGCGGCGCGGAGGTCGTGCAGTTCTTCCTGTCGGACCCGCAGGGCTGGAAGGCCCCGAAGCCGCATCCGCAGGCGGAGCAGTTGCGCGACAGCGACGTCGCGGTGTTCATCCACGCGCCGTACGTGATCAACGTTGCCTCGCTGAACAACCGGATCCGGATTCCGTCCCGCAAGGCCGTGGCGCAGCAGGCGACGGCAGCGGCCGCGGTGGGCGCGCAGGGCCTGATCGTGCACGGCGGGCACGTGACCAAGGACGACGCGCCCGCAGAGGGCGTGTCGAACTGGCGGAAGCTGTTCGAGCGGCAGGCCGCGGACGGCGGTTTCGACGTGCCGATCCTGATCGAGAACACCGCAGGCGGGGCCAATGCGATGGCGCGGCGGTTCGACGCGCTGGCGCGGTTGTGGGATGCGGTCGGCGAGTTCGGGGCGGGTTTCTGCCTGGACACCTGCCACGCGCACGCCGCGGGCGAGGAGCTGCTGGACATCGTCGACCGGGTGAAGGCGATCACCGGGCGGATCGATCTGGTGCACCTCAACGATTCGCGGGACGAGTTCGGCTCGTCGCGGGACCGGCACGCCAACATCGGGGCGGGCAACATCGATCCGGATCTGCTGGTCGCGGTGTGCGCGAGCGCGGGGGCGCCGGTGGTGGTGGAGACGCCGGACGAGGGCCAGGCCGACGACATCGCGTTCCTCCGCGGCAAGGTCGCCTGAACGCATCGACTTTTCGCGGTATCGAACGGGAGTGATCGGCATCAGCGCTAGGACTGCCCGCGGGTTGACGATCTCCGGCTTAGTCGCGCTGTGCATGTTCACCGCGCTGTCGCTGGCGCTGGGTTACGCGAACAAGGCCCGTTGCACCGGCCCGCTCTTCGACGAGTGGGGACGTTCGGAGCCCGCTTACCAGGAGCGGGCTTACGGCGATGTGTGCTACTCCGACATCCAGAACCTGTGGGTCGGCCGGGACATCGACCGGCACGTCTTCCCCTACGTGCACGGCGGGATCGAGCCCGACGGGACGTTGTACGGCGGGGTGGTCGAGTACCCGGTGCTGACCGGCGTGCTGATCTGGGTGGGCGCGTTGTTCGCCGACACGGACGCGGGCTTCCTGGCCTCGTCGGCGTTGTTGATGGCGCCGTTCGGGTTGGCCGTCGCGTGGTGGTTGGGCCGGTTGAGCGGCTGGCGGGCGTTGTTGTGGGCGTTGAGCCCGCCGTTGGTGCTTTATGCGTTCCACAACTGGGATTTGCCGGTCGTGGCGTGCGCGGTGGCCGCGGTGTTCGTCGTGCATCGGTGGACGTCGGTGTCGTTGCGTCGGCGGGCGACGGCGGCCGCGGTGTTGTTGGGCTTGGGTTTCGCGCTCAAGCTGTACCCGGCGCTTTTCGTGCTGCCGTTGGCGTTGTACGTGCTGACCGAGGGCCGTGGCGAGGAGCGGCGGTTCGACGTGCGTGGCGCGTTGCAGGTCGTCGGGGCCGCGGTCGGGACGGCGGTGCTGGCGAATGTGCCGTTCATGCTGGCCGGGTTCGGCGGCTGGCTGGCGTCGTTCGACTTCCAGTCCCGGCGGCAGGTGGACATCAGCACGAACTCGATCTGGTACTGGGGTTTCCGGCATTGGACGGAGTACGAGGGCTTCCAGTCGGCGATGAGCGTGGTGTCGCCGCTGCTGATGCTGTTGTCGTTCGCGGTGGCTTGCGCGGTCGGCTGGTTGCGCTACGAGCGCACCGGCACGTATCCGTGGGTTCAGGTGTCGGCGGCGATGCTGTGCGGTTTCTTGTTGCTGCACAAGGTGCATTCGCCGCAGTACACGTTGTGGTTGTTGCCGTTCTTCGTGCTGCTGGCGGTGCGCTGGGGCTGGATCGTGGCGTACCTGGTGGCGGACCTGGCGATGGGCATCAGCATCTTCCGCTGGTTCTACCTGAACATGGCGGGCGAGCCGAACGGCATCCACGACGGTTTCACGTCGCAGGCGCTGATGATCGGCGTCTGGGGCCGGGCGGCGCTGCTGGTGGGCCTGTTCGTGGCGTTCCTCGCCGCGCGCTCCACTGTGGATGATGGTGCCGCCGGGCGGAGCGTGTTCAGGATGCGTACCGAGTCGCCAGCGCGGTGACGGTTTCGGCGACCGCGGCGCGGAGCTCGGGCGGGCCGAGGACCTCGGCTTCGGCGCCGAGGCGGAGCACGTCGTGGACTGCGACGTCCTGCTGTTCGACGAGCAGGTCGACCTCCACCCAGCCGTGCTCGTCGGGCGGCCCGGCGGCGGCGAGGGCGTTGGTGCCGAGGGAGCCGAACTTCGCGGGCAGCAACCGTTGCGCGAGCGGCGAGATCCGCAGGCGAGCGGTTCCGCGGTACATCGCGGCTTCCATGCGCCGGGCGGATTCCGCCCAGCTGGCGGCGAGGTCGAAGCCCGCGGGCCGGGCGAAGGTGGCCGGGGTGATCTCCACGGCCAGGAAGCGGGAGATCCGGTAGGTGCGGATGGCTTCGCCGACCTGGGCCACGAGGTACCAGATCCCGCCTTTCAGGACGATGCCCAGCGGCTGGAGCTCTCGGTGCACCTCGCCGCGCCAGCGGCGGTAGTGCACGCGCAGCACGCGTTGTTCCCACACCGCCTGGGCGATCTCGGCCAGGTGCGGCACCTCGTCGGCGTCGCGGAACCAGCCCTTCGCGTCGAGGTGGAACCGGTCCTGGATGCGGCGGGCCCGCTCGGCCAGTTCGGCCGGCAGCGCGGCTTGGACCTTCAGCTGCGCGGTGGCCAGGACCGCGCCGAGGCCGAGCTCCCGCGCCGGTCCGGGCGCGCCGGCGAGGAAGAGGGAGCCGGCTTCGGCGTCGGTGAGGCCGGTCAGCCGGGTGCGGTAGCCGTCCATCAGGCGGTAGCCGCCGTCGGGTCCGCGGTCGGCGCAGACCGGGACGCCCGCCGCGCCTAGGGCCTCGATGTCGCGGTAGACGGTGCGGACCGACACCTCCAGCGCCGCGGCGAGCTCGGTCGCGGTCATCCGGCCGCGGTTCTGCAGCAGCAGGAGCACGGTGAGGAGCCGGTCGGCGCGCATGCCCGGAATTTTGCCCGCCGTACCTGACAGGAGATGTCAGGTACGGCGTTCAGGCTGGTCGCAAGACCGATTGAAGGGATGTCCATGACCACCGGAAGCTTCACCGTCGTCCGCTGGGACGAGAGCGTCATCGGCGATGGCGAGCAGCACCCGAAGCTCGCCCGCGCCGCGATCACCAACAAGTTCACCGGTGGCATCGAGGCGGCCGAGGTCGCCTGCGAGTACACCCTCACGTACAGCACCGAGCTGACCGGTTCGTTCATCGGGATGCAGCTGATCCGCGGGACGCTCGACGGGCGCAAGGGCGCTTTCGCCATCCAGGAGCGCGGCCACTTCGGCGACGACGGCTCGATCCACGCCACCTTCGAGGTGGTGCCGGGCTCGGGCACCGACGAGCTGTCCGGGCTGCGCGGCACCGGCCGCTACACGGCCACCAGCGGCGAGCTCACGGTGCCCTACGAGTTCGACTACGCGCTGGACTGACGATCGGGGCCGTGAGTCTTTTGCCGATCTCCTGCCAGGCCCGGGCGTCGGCGAAGACGTCCCAGAACCTCTCCAGGATCACCACGTCGCCGCGCTGGTCGCGACCCACGGT
>NZ_JBFAKG010000082.1:6518-46211 GCF_040655595.1 Saccharopolyspora sp. NPDC050389 | reverse complement strand
CCGGAATCCTGTTGGCGCACCACCAATTCCATGCCTTCGAGGTAGCCGATGGACTTGGACACCGACGCCGGGCTGACCTGCAGCCGGTGTAACCGGGCTCCAACCCGGTTACGCACTCACGACCGATGAGACCCTCGCTAGGGGTAGACGAGGCGGACCTCGGCGGTGTGGGCGAACGTCTCGGCGGCCCGGGTGGGGGAGCAGAAGGAGCCGCGCCCGCGACCATCGGTGCTGACGACCTCGGCGCGGTCGCCGAAGGCGAGCCCCCAGGCGAACACCCGGCCCTCGGTGAGTTCCCAGTCTTCGTCGTCGCGGTCGAGCTCGCACAGCGCGAAGAGCTTCGGGGCGCCCCGGATTTCCTCGTGGACGAGCGCATACTCGTCGGGCTCAGGTGCCCAGATGCCGGGTTCGATGTTGTCCATCAGGCCTCCCTTGGATCGTGAAATCGATCACTTACGACACTAGCTAGAAATCTAGGTACGTCTATAACCGAAACAGTTGGTGTCGAAGTCGTTGCTCGCTGTGCAGGGCAGACTGTGCGGTGGTTCCGAGACGCATGGAGGTACGAGTGGCTGGACGAGGTGACCCGTCGGCGCTGCGCTGGTTGATCGGTGTCGAGCTCGCGGGATACCGGAAGCGCGCCGGACAAACGCTCGCCGCGGCGGCGAAAGCGATCGGCTGCTCGACGAGCCTGGTCGGCCACTTCGAGAAGGGCATGTACTTCCCGCAGCCAGAGCAGATCGCGGGCCTGCTGGAGTTCTACGGCGCTCCGTTCTGGGACGTAGACCGCCTGACGTCGCTGTGTGCACGTGCGGACCAGCGCTCGTGGCTGGCCCCATGGATCGATGTCATCCCGGATTGGCTGCGGACATTCGTCGGGCTGGAAGGCTTGGCGGAGTCGGAATTCGCGTACCAACCGATGGCGCTGCCGGGCCTGATGCAGACCGAGGAATATGCGCAAGCACTGACAGCTGCATCCGGGTTCGTTCGGCAAAACCACAACGAGCGGTTCGTCTCGTTCCGGCTGGCTCGTGCCCAACGACTCAGCGGTGCCGAGCCGCTGAGGCTGCACACGGTGATCGGGGAGAGCGCATTGCGGTTGGCCGTGGGCTCGTCAGAGACTCGCGTGAATCAGTACAAGCACTTGATCGAGTTGGCTGAGAGCGAGAACGTCGAGTTTCAGGTCCTTCGGCCGGAATGCGGGCCGCACGACGCTGGCGGTACGGGAGAGTTTGTCGTTCTGAGCTTTGCTGAAGCCCGTCCCGTCGTGTACCTCGAACACCTGGATGGAGCTATATACGTTCAGGATCCAGACGAGGTGCAGACGTATACACTTGTCGCGGAAAACCTGCAACGCGTCGCGCTTGATCCAACCGAATCGGTTGGCTTCGTCAAGACGTTGATGTCGGAGACATAGCCGGAGGGACGTCATGTCCGCCCCATTGCTCAACGTGCCGGTCTGGAGAAAATCGAGCTACAGCGCGGCTAACGGAGCGTGTGTCGAGATCGCCTTTGCGACCCGCAACGAGGCTGACTGGCGGAAGTCGACCTACAGTGCCAACAACGGCGCGTGCGTCGAGGTCGCCTTGGCTGACGAGGTTGTCGGCGCGAGGGACTCAAAGAACCCGTGCGGGCCGGAGCTTTGGTTCCGGGGCACTCCGTGGGGCAGCTTCGTCGCTGCTGTCAAGGGCGGGCGGTTCGACCTCTCGTGAGTGCGGAGGCGCAGGCAGGTCGTGCGCGGTTTGGGGTGTCATGACGCCCCAAAACGCGCACGGGACTGGTGACGCACTCCGCGCGCTCGCTTCGCTGCGGGCCACCCGGTGGTTCACCGATGCCGACGTCGACGATGCAGACCTGCGGCGCATCCTGGATGCCGCGCGGTGGACCGGCTCGGCCCGGAATCGGCAGCCCTGGCGGTTTCACACCGTTCGGGATGCGGCGACGCGGGAGGAGCTGAGCCGGTGCGGCGCCTACGCGGTGCACCTGAGGTCCGCGCCCGTGGTGGTGCTGCTGGCGCTCGATCACGGCTGGGACGACTCGGAGTTCGATGGTGGCCGGGTGGCGCAGAACATCATGCTCGCGGCGCACCTGCTCGGACTGGGATCGTGTCCGGTGACGTTCTTCCCGCCGGAGAACGCTGAACGCGTCACCACCGTCGCCGGGTACTCGCCGCCCTGGCAGGTGCGCACCGGCATCGCGCTGGGGCACCCCGCGGCCAGACCTGCCGGGACGTCGGCGATTCCGGTCGGTCGGAACCCGCTCGGCACCCTCTGGACCTCCTGCGCCGAATCCGATGCGTGAGAACGGAAGAACGTCCGCCGGGCTCGTTAGGGTGCAGGCATGGTCGATTCGCGCGTTTTCACCTGGGAAGTAACCGAAAGCAGTGGGTACGAGACCTCGTGGATCGAGGTCGGGCGCGGGAGCCTCCGTGCTCGGGGACGCGCCGTGGGGACCGTTCCGGAGCCGTACTGGATCACCTACGAGCTCGAAACCGGCGAGGACTTCGTGACCCGCCGGCTGCGGGTGAGTGCCGAGACCGCCCTCGGTTCGCGCTAGCTCGACCTCCGGCACGACGGCGCCGGGCGGTGGGCCGCGAACGGCGAGCCGCTGCCCGAGGTCGATGGCGCGCTCGACTGCGACTTGGGGCTCTGCCCGCTCACCAACACCATGCCGGCGCTTCGGCACGGACTGCATTTGGCGCCGGGAGAACGGCCGTTCCTGATGGCCTGGGTCTCGGTGCCCGACCTGACCGTGCGACCGTCGCGGCAGACCTACACCCATCTCGGGCGCACCGAAGGCGGTGCCCGCATCCGCTACGCGGCGGGCGACTACCGCAGCGATCTGGAATTCGATGCGGACGGCTTCGTCATCGACTACCCGGGAATGGCTCGGCGCCTGTCCGCCCGGTCGGGGAGCGCCACGCACGGGTCGTGAGTGTTTTGGGGTGCTATGACGCTCCAAAGTGCTCACGAGGCCTTGCCAGGGCGTCGGCTTCGTCGAGGGACAGGCCGGTGCCTTGCGCGTACTTCTCGTTGAAATCCTTGTCACCCAATGCTTTTCGTGCCGCTGTCGTGATCCGGTCGACGTCGTCGCGCTCTGCCGGAGGTAGGGGAGCGCCGACGGAGTTGCGGGCTGCAGCGGCTGCCCCGAGTAGCCGTGCCGCCTGCGCCGGGTGATCTGCCAGGGCCTCGGCACCCGCCAAGCCTTCGAGGGTCAGCGCCACGGCTCGCGGATCGGTGCCTCGGCGGGCGATCCGGTGGGCGGCCAGGTGGTGCTCGCGCGCCTCGTCGAGGTTCCCGCGTTGTTCGGCCGCGAAGCCGAGTTCGGCCAGGATCAGGGCGTTTCCCGGCTCGAACTCCACGCGGCGGTGCCATTCGAGCACTCGGCGCAGGTGGTGCTCCGCCTCGTCGAACCTGCCCTCGCGGCGCGCGCCCAGCGCCAGGCCTGTTTCCGCGTACATCTCCGCCGGGGTGAAGCCGCGCTCGGCGGCCACGCGCATCGCGCGGGTGTGCAGCTCGCGCGCCCGCGCGTAGTCGCGGGTCAGCAGCGCTACGCGGCCCAGCCAGGACGTTTGGTACGCCACCTCCGCCCAAAGCCCGAGGGCTTCCGCGCCGCGCAGAGCCTCGGTGTGGTGGCGTTCGGCGCTCGCGTAGTCGCCGGTGATCTGGGCGACCGTGCCGACCCCGTACGACGCCTGCGCCAGGCCCCAGCTGTCGCCCAGTTCCTGGAAGAGCTCGGCGCTGCGCTCGGCATCCCGCAGCGCCGCGGCCATGTCGCCGCGCGTCAACCGGTGCGTCGTCCGGTCGCTGAGCGCGACGCCGAGGCCCCAGCGGTCGCCCAGCTCCTCGAACTCCGCCACCAGCTCGTCCACGTCCCGCTCGGTGCTGGAGAGATCGGCGACGGTGGTCTTCGCGTGGATGAGGAACCAGCGGGCGCGGGCGCGGTCCGTGCGATCGGTGATGTCTCGCCAGGGCTCGACGCGGTCGACGCCTTCGCCGGTCAGCAGCCCGATCCCGGCGTACCAGCTCGCCGCCTTCGCCCGCGCTGCTCCGCCGCCGCCCATCGCGAGCGCTGCGGCCAGCGATCGCTTCGCCTCGCTGAGCCTGCCGCGCAGGAACCAGTACCAGAACAGCGCGTTGACCAGCCGCAACGCCGCGTCGGGGGAGTGCTGGACCGCGTCGTCCAGCGTCGCCCGCAGGTTCGCCGCCTCGGCATCGAGCCGCTCCAGCCACTGCCGCTGCTCGCGGCCGCGCAGCTGCGGATCGGCTTGCTCCGCCAGCGCCAGGTAGTGCTCGTTGTGCCGTTGGCGGAGCGTTTCGTGCTCGCCTGCTTCTTCCAGCCGCTCGATGCAGTACGCCGCGACCGATTCCAGCAGGCGGTACCGGCGACCGCCGGCGGGCGTCTCCGTCGCGACGACCAGCGACCGGTCCACCAGCCGGGACAGCAGATCCAGCACCTCGGTCGGCCGCACGCCGTCTCCGGAGCACACCGACTCGGCACTGTCCAAAGTGCACCCGTCGCGGTGGATCGCCAGGCGCCGCAACACGGTCCGCTCGGCGGTCGGCAGCAGTTGCCAGCTCCAGTCGATCACGGCGTGCAGCGTCCGCTGCCGTTGCGGGGCGTCGCGCGGCCCGGACGTGAGCAGCCCGAAACGATCGTCCAACCTGGACTCGAGCGTCTTCGCGCCGAGCACTCGGACTCGGGTCGCGGCCAGCTCCAGCGCGAGCGGGATGCCGTCCAGCCGGCGGCAGATCGCGGCCACCGACGCGGCGTTGCCGGCACCGATGTCGAAGCCGGGCGACGTCGCGGCGGCCCGGGCGGTGAACAGCCGCACCGCGCCCGATGCCCGCACGTCGGCGAGCCCGGAACCGGGCAGCGGAACGTCCAGCGGCGGCACCGGAAGCAGCGTCTCGCCCGAGATGCCGAGCGCCTCCCGGCTCGTGGCGAGGATCCGCAGCCCGGGCAACGCCCGCAGCAGGCGCGCGGCCATCCCGGCGGCGCCGATGATCAGGTGCTCGCAGTTGTCCAGGACGAGCAAGATCTCCTTGCCGCGCAACGCATCGACGAGCGGATCGGCCGGGGCAACGGGCGCCGTGCCGGTGGTTTCCTGCACTCCCAGCGCCGCCAGCACGGCGTGCTCCAGCGAGCACGTCGCGTCTCCATCGGCCCGGATCCCGGCCAACTCGACGAGCCGCACACCGTCCCGGAACGCCGCGCTCCGAGCCGACTCGATGGCCAGCCGCGTCTTGCCCACGCCGCCGGGCCCGGTCAACGTCACCAGACGTGCAGCACCCAGCAGCTTTCTGACCTGCGAGAACTCCCGGTCGCGGCCCACCAGGTCGGTGACCGGCACCGGCAGGTTGTGCACCGGCTCGGTGGGGACGGCGAGCGCGGCGTCCTGCGTCAGGACGGCCTGCTGCAGCTCGGCCAGCTCCGGGCTCGGGTCGACGCCCAGCTCGTCGGCCAGCCGCTCCCGCAGATCCGCCAGGCTCGCCAACGCCTCGCCCTGCCGCCCGGCCCGGTACAGCGCCCGCACGTGCACCGCGCGCAGCCGCTCGCGCAGCGGATGCGCGGTCACCAGCTCGCCGAGCTCGCCCGCGAGCGCGGCGTGTTCGCCCAGCTCCAGCCGGGTTTCGGCGAATTCCTCCTGCGCGGCGAGACGTTCTTCGGCCAGCCGCTGGATGGTGGCCTGCGCGAACGGCTCGTCGGCGAAGTCGGCGAACGCGCAACCCCGCCACAGCGCCAGCGCGTCGGCCAGCAGCGTCCGGCGCGTGCCGGGATCCGCTGCCTCGCGGGCCTGCGCGACGAGGCGGCGGAAGCGGTGCGCGTCGACCGCGTCCGGCTCGATGGCCAGCGCGTATCCGGGGGTGCGGTAGGCCACCAGCTCCTTGCCGATGGCCTTGCGCAGCTGGGAGACCTTCGTCTGCAGCGTGTTCGACGGGTTGCCGGGCGGCTCGGCGCCCCACAGGTCGTCGATCAGCCGGTCCGCCGACACCGGCCCGTCGTGCGCGAGCAGCGCCGCGAGCAGGGCGCGGACCTTCGCCTCCGGAACCGCGACGGCCTCGCCGTCGGCGGTCCGCGCCTCCAGCGGGCCCAGCACTCCGAAACGCACGTCCGCAACGTTAACCCGCGCCCGTGACAGCACCGTTCACGAGACGTGTTAGAACGCGTCGTGAGCCGACACCTTGCGGTGCCGACGTTGGCCCGAGCTTGTTCGGCGCGGGTCTTCCCGTGGCGATACCGGCTGCCCGCGCATTGCGGGTCTTGTGTCGGTTTCCATCGGGCTCGTTTACCGTCGCCCCGCAACTCGGGGAGGACGTCGTGGTCTCAGCAAGCTTGGCGAGGTTGTGGGCCGCGTTGAGGTCACGATCCATGCTCATCCCGCAGGAGGAGCAGGTGAAAGCACGGTCGGACAGGCGTAGCTTGGCTTTCACCACGCCACAGTCCGAACACGTTTTAGAGCTGGGATACCACCGGTCCGCGACGTGCACGCGCATCCCGGCCCAGGAGGCTTTGTACTCGACCAGGCGTCGGAGTTCGGCCATGCCGACACCCGCGACCTGCCGCGCCAAGCGGCGGTTGCGGGTCATGCCCGCAACGTTGAGGTCTTCCAACACGATCGCGCCGAAAGTTCGCACCAGCCGGGTGGTGAGCTTGTGCAGCCCATCGTGACGCGCGTTGGCCACCGTGGTGTGAAGCTTGGCGATGCGGGCTTGAGTCTTGCGCCAACGATTCGACGGCTTCTGCCCGGTACGCCGGTCCGGGCCTTGACGTCGAGAAGCCTGACGTTGCAACCGTCGCAACTCGCGTTGCGCGACTTCGAGATGCTTCGGATTGGCGATCACCTCGCCGGTGGACAGCACGGCGAGGGACTTGATCCCGAGATCCACACCCACCGCCACACCGGGCTGGGCAGGGGCGGGATCGTCGCGGGTGATCTCCACCGAGAACGACACACACCAGCGCCCCGCCTGATACGACACCGTCGCCGACCGGATCCGCGCCCTCCCTCGCTCCACATGACGAGCGAGCTTGCGAGTGGACTCGTGCGTGCGCACCACCCCGATGCGAGGCAGCTTCACATGCCGACGATCACCGTCGACCAGACCGAATCTGCCGGTGGTGAACCGGCATGACAACCCAGCCCGCCTGCCTTTGAACTTCGGGAACCCGAGCTTGCGGCCTTTGCGCTTTCCCGTGTTCGAGTCGCCCCAGTTCTTCAGCGCGGCCGCCAGATTGGCCAAGCCAGACGAGTACGCCTCCTTCGAATTTTCCTGCCACCACGGCGCAACCATGTCCTTGGCCTGGTTCCAGTCCTTGCGCAAGCTGTAGGCCGACCAGCTCACAGACGGCGTCAACTCATCCCCGTCCAGGCCGTACGATGCTTCGGCTTTCCGCTGATCATGGTTGGCTTTGATGCGCGCCAGCCCCCAGTTGAACGCGAACCGCTGCGCACCACAATGTGACCGCAACGCCGACTCCTGGTCAGGATTCGGGTCCAGCGCGAACCGGTAAGCCTGCAACACCGTGCTCATCACCGGGAACAGTACCGGCGGGCACCGACAAGCCCTGCGATCTACCAAACCATCACATCGCCCGCACCTTGACACCTTCCATCGAACAGTTCACAACCCCCAGCCGACCGTGCGCGGTTCGTGCGCGGCCCCCAGCAGGGTTGATGTCGACGAAAGGGAGCGAGATGACCGACCAGAAAGCAGTCAGCGTCCTCGGGCTCGGCGACATGGGCGCGGCGCTGGCCGAGGCGCTGCTCGCCGCCGGCCACCGGGTGACCGTGTGGAACCGCACCGCGGCCAAGGCCGATCCGCTGGTGGCCAAGGGCGCCGCCCGCGCGGACACGGCCGCCGACGCGGTCCTCGCGAGCCGGCTGGTGATCGTCTGCCTGCTGGACTACGACTCGGTCAGCCAGGTGCTGGCCCCGCACACCGACGTGCTCGCCGGGCGGACGCTGGTCAACCTGACCAACGGAACCCCCGGCCAGGCCAGGGAAACGGCCACCTGGGCGGCCGACCACGGCGCGGACTACCTTGACGGCGGCATCATGGCCATCCCGCCGATGATCGCGACCCCGGCCGCGTTCCTGCTCTACAGCGGGCCCAGCGGCACCTTCGACGCCGCGCGGCCGGTGCTGGACGCCTTCGGCGAGAGCATCTACCTCGGCGACGACCCGGGCTTCGCCGCGCTGCACGACCTCGCCCTGCTCAGCGGCATGTACGGGATGATCGGCGGCGCCCTGCACGCCTTCGCCCTGGTGCGTTCGGCGGGCGGGTCGACGCGGGAGTTCGCGCCGCTGCTGAACCGGTGGCTGCAGGCCATGAGCGTGTGGCCGGTCGGAGCGGCCGAGCAGATCGACACCGGCGACTACGGCAAGGACGTGGTCTCCAACCTCGGTATGCAGGAAGCCGCGTACGTCAACCACTTCACGGCCGCCGACGAGGCGGGCATCAGCGCCGAACTGCTCGCGCCGCTGCACTCCCTGATGCAGCGCCGGGTCGCCGACGGCCACGGCCACGAAGACGTCACCGGCGTCATCGAGCTCCTCAAGAGGTGACGATCTCCTTGGAGCACAACATGAATCAGCCGGTAACCGTGATCGGTCTGGGCCCGATGGGGCAGGCGATGGTCAACGTCCTGCTCGACGGTGGGCACCCGGTGACGGTGTGGAACCGGACCGCCAGCCGCGCCGACGACGTGGTCGCCCGCGGTGCCGTTCGCGCCGAGAGCCCGGCGGAGGCGGTGCGGGCCGGTGAGCTGGTGCTGTTGAGCCTCACCGATTACCAGGCGATGTACGACATCCTGGGCCCGGTCGAGGACCTCGGCGGCAAGGTGATCGTCAACCTCAGCTCGGACACCCCGGACGAGTCCCGCGAGGCGGCGCAGTGGGTGCGGCAGCGCGGCGGCGCGTTCCTCACCGGAGGCGTGCTGGCCTCCGCGGAGATCGTCGGCACCGAGTCGGCCAAGGTGTTCTACAGCGGGCCGGCGGAACTCCTGGAAGCCCACGAGCAGACGTTGCGGCTGATCGGGAAACCGCACCACGTGGGCGCGGATCCCGGTCTGGCGCAGCTCTACTACCTGGCGCAGATCGATCTCTTCCTGGTGAGCCTGGCGGCCTACCTGCACGCCACCGCGCTGGTCGGCTCGGCCGGAGTGTCCGCTCTGGAGTTCCTGCCGTGGGCGGTGGACAACCTGAACACCAACTCGTTCCTGCTGCCGTCCGCCGCCGAGCAGATCGACAGCGGCGAGCACCCCGGAGACCTGGGCACCGCCCGGATGATGGGGGCGAGCGCCGATCACCTGCTGGCGGCCAGCGAGGCCGCGGGCATCGACCTCGAACTGCCGCGCGCGATCAAGGCGCACTACGACCGGGCCATCGCCGCCGGGAAGGGCGGCGACAGCTGGACCCGGCTCATCGACGGGATCCGCGAACCCTCGTGAGTCCCGCGCATTCGGAATATTCGAACGAAATCCCCTTGGAGAACAACATGAATCAGCACGTCACCCTGATCGGTCTGGGCCCGATGGGGCAGGCGATGGTGCGGGCACTGCTCGACGGCGGCCACCCCGTGACGGTGTGGAACCGGACCGCCAGCCGCGCCGACGACGTGGTCGCACACGGTGCCGTGCGCGCCGCCACCCCGGCCGACGCCGTGCGGGCCAGCGACCTGGTGATCCTGAGCCTCACCGACTACCAGGCGATGTACGACATCCTGGGCCAGGTCGAGGACTTCGGCGGCAAGGTGATCGTCAACCTCAGCTCGGACACCCCGGAGAAGACCCGCGAGGCGGCTGAGTGGGTCGAGCAGCGCGGAGCCCGATTCCTGACTGGCGGCGTCATGGTGCCCGCTCCGATGGTCGGCACCGAAGCGTCCTACGTGTACTACAGCGGGCCGAAGGACGTCTACGACGCGCACGAGAAGACGTTGCGGCTCATCGGGGAAACCCACTACATGGGCGCCGACCCGGGCCTGGCGCAGCTGTTCTACCAGGCCAACCTCGACGTCTTCCTGACCGCGCTGTCGGCCTTCCTGCACGGGGCGGCGCTGCTCGGTTCGGCCGGCGTGCCGGCGAAGGAGTTCGCGCCCTGGGGGGCGAAGGTGTTCCAGCTCGCCGCCCACTTCCTGCCGCAATCCGCCGAGCAGATCGACAACGACGACCACCCCGGCCACCTGAGCACCGCCAAGATGATGGGCGCGACCGCCGACCACATCCTGGAGACCAGCGAGGCCGCGGGCATCGACCTCGAACTGCCGCGCGCGATCAAGACCCACTACGACCGGGCCATCGCCGCCGGGAAGGGCGGCGACAACTGGACCCGCCTCATCGACGGCATCCGGAATCCCGGCTAGCGGCAACGCGAAACGGCCGGTGGGACGCACCCTCCGGCCGTTCGAGGTTTACATCACTGCCCCGGCGCGAAGGAATTGATCACCTCCGGGTGCGCGTCGGCCCACTTCCTGGCGGCCTGCTGCTCCTGGCCTCGCTGCGCGCTGTTGATCTCGTTCTCCAGCGACGCGAGCTGCTCGTCGGTCAGCCTGAACTTCTTGATCATCTCGGTGACCTCGGGGAAGTCCTGGCTGAAGCCCGCGCGGCCGATGGCGTGCAGCTCTTCGGCCTTGCCCATCGCGCCCAGCGGGTCCTGCAGGTCCTTGAGCGGGTACTTCGCGTACGCCCAGTGCGGGTGCCACAGCGTCACCACGATCGGCTTCTGCTCGCCGATCGCCTTCTCCAACGAGGCGAGCATCGCGGTGGTCGACGAGCTCTGCAGGGTGTACTCACCGCCGAGCCCGTAGGCCGGGATGGCCTTGTCCTTGGTGGTCCGGCTCAACCCCGCTCCCGGGTCGATGCCGGTGATCACGCCGTTGAACTCGCCGCCCCTGCCCTTGAGGTCGGCGATCGAGTTCACGTTGGTCAGGTACTTCGGCACCGCGATGTTCAAGGTGCCCTGGTTGTACCAAACGCCGAGGTCTTCCAGCTGCGGGCCGTACTGCTTCCAGTAGTCGCCGTGGGTCTCCGGCAGCCAGCCGTCCAGGAACAGGTCCGGGTTGCCCTGGGCGAGACCGGCGTAGATCGGGCCGACTTCCAACTCGGTGACGTTGACCTTGTAGCCCCGCCGCTCCAGCAGATCCTTGTAGAGGTAGGTGACGGCGATGTCCTCGTCCCAGGCGATGTAGCCGATGTTGATCGCCTTGGCCTCCTGACCGGTCCCGGCTTCCCGGCCACCGCAGCCCGCGGCGACCAGCACCAAGGCGAACAATGCGGCGAGGAGCGCGACAAGTCTTCGTGGTCTTCTGCTCAACATTCCCTGCCTGCCTTTCCAAGACGACCGCCGAGCGGACTCAGCCGGTCTTGGCCGCTTTGCGCTCCGCCCGCGCCACCGGCGAGCGGTCCGACAGCACGGCGGTGATCCGGTCCAGGTAGACCGCGAGGATCACCACCGACACCCCGGCCTCGAACCCCTGGCCGAGCCGGACCCGGGTGACCGCCTCGTAGATGTCGGTGCCCAGCCCCTCCGCGCCGACCATGCCCGCGATGACCACCATCGACAGGGCGAGCATGATCACCTGGTTGATGCCGGCCATGATCGACGGCATGGCCAGCGGCAGCTGGATGCCGGTGAGGATCTTGCGGGTCGGCGCCCCGAACGCCTCGCCCGCCTCGACCACCTCGGTGTCCACCTGCCGGATGCCCAGCTCGGTCAGCCGGACCCCGGGCGGCAGCGCGAAGATCACGGTGGCCACCACGCCCGGCACTTCACCGATGTTGAAGAAGAAGATGACCGGGATCAGGTACACGAACGCGGGCATGGTCTGCATCAGGTCCAGCACCGGCCGCACCACGCCGCTCACCTTGCGGCTGCGGGCGGCCAGGATGCCCACCGGGATGCCGATGGCCACCGCGATGACGCTGGCCACCAGCACCAGCGCCAGGGTTTCCATGGCCGACTCGAACATCTGCATGCTGGCGATCAGCCCGAAGCCGATCAGGCTGAACAGCCCGAACCGCCAGCTGCGCAGCCACAGCGCCAATGCGGCGAACACCAGCACCATGACCAGGTCGGGCGCCCAGTTCAGCACGTAGGTCAGGCCGTCCACCGACGACCGGAGTACGAGATCGATGAAGTCGAACACCGGGCCGATGTTGTTGTTCAGCCAGGTGACCAGGGCCGCGAACCAGTCGCCGACAGGGATGCGCGGCAGGTCGAACTGGGCGGCGAGCTGGAGTGCCTCAGACATCGGACGCCTCCTTGATCTCGGCGGGTTCGGCGTCCGCGGCGGAAATCTGCGCTTCCCGGCTCAACGCCTCGAACAACGCCGCCGGCGTGACCACACCCAGCAGCCGCTGCTGTTCGTCGACCACCGGTACCGGCACCGCGCGGGTGCTCATCCGGGAGAACAGGTTCTTCATCGGCGTATCGGCGGACACCGGGTCCGCGATGGTCGTCAGGACCGAGCCGATGTCGCCCCGGCCGTCCCGGCGGGCCTGCTCGGCCGCCGCGGCGGTGAGCTCGCCGAGCAGCCGTTGGTCTCCGTCGGCGACGAACAGCCGGTCGGCGCCCTGCCGCCGCATCAGCGCCAGCGCCTCGTCCGGGCTGGATCCGGCCGTGGCCGTGGGCCGCGGATCGGCGATGGCAGCCGCGGTGAGCACCCGGCTGCGGTCGACGTCTTGGACGAACTTCGCCACGTAGGCGTCGGCCGGTTCGTTGAGGATCTGCTCGGCGGTGCCGATCTGCACGATCCGGCCTGCCCGCATCATCGCGATCCGGTCGCCCAGCTTCATCGCCTCGTTGAGGTCATGGGTGATGAAGATGATCGTCTTGCCCAGCTTGGCCTGCAGGTTCAGCAGCTGGTCCTGCATCTCGCGCTTGATCAGCGGGTCCAGCGCGCTGAACGCCTCATCCATCAGCAGCACGTCGGTGTGCGCGGCCAGGGCGCGGGCGAGTCCGACCCGCTGGCGCATGCCGCCGGAGAGTTGCTGCGGGTAGCGCTCCTCCCAACCCTCCAGCCCGACCAGGCTCAGCGCCTCGGCGGCCTTCTCGGCGATCTCGGACTTGCTCGCGCCGCGGATCTGCAGCGCGTATCCGGCGTTGTCCAGCACGGTGCGATGCGGGAACAGCGCGAAGTGCTGGAACACCATGCTCATCGTGTTCTGGCGCATTGCGCGCAGCGCCTTGCCGGACATCGCGGTGATGTCCTCGTCGTCGACGAACACCTGGCCCGAGGTGGGGGTGAGCAGCCCGTTGAGCATGCGAATCAGGGTCGACTTGCCGGAGCCGGACAGCCCCATGACGACGAACGTCTCGCCCGCGGAAACGGTGAACGACGCGTCCACGACCGCGGCGGTCGCACCCGCCGCCCGGATGTCTTCCTGGTCGGCTCCTCGCTCCAGGCGGCGAACCTGCTCGGCCGACTGCGGTCCGAAGACCTTGTAGAGCCGCTCCACACGTACCGATGTCACCGATCGCCTCCACCTGCTCAGCCGAGCCCGGGTGGTTCACCCGAGTCCCGGTGGCCGTGCGAATTGTCGGATCTTGCCGATCGACTCGCCATGTCGCGGAATTTGCGTTCGTGTCCTTTCGGTGGCTTTGATCATACGTCTCGGTTTAGCTGTGTCCAGTAGTGCGGGCGAAGATCTGATTTCGGTACGAGCGTTCGACTTGGCTGGTAAGCCTTGCCTAATTGGGTCGTTTGTGGGCCAGTGAAGTGGGATTATCCGATTTCTGACGGAAATAATCCCACTTCGTCGCAAGCTTTGCGATGTGATGATGCAAAATGATCACAAAGGATGGGCCTGGTGTGTTTGTCCGGATATTTCCGGCTCGTGGATCGATCTTGTTCGGGGTCGGAAATCGGTGAATTGATGACCGGAATTCACGTGGTTACGACAAGATCTTTTGTTTCGGATCCGGTCCGTCGAGGAGCCGATCTTCCCACGATGTGATACGGGCGATGACCCGGGTGGGGGCGTCCACCGGTCCCGGACGTTTAAGGTCGGATGCATGCAACCCTGGTCATCGGTTCCCGTGCCTCAGGTGCCGGGCACACCAAGCCCCCTGCGCCTCTTCGACACCGCCGCCGGTGAGATCAGGCCCACCGAACCCGGGCCCGTCGCACGGATGTACGTCTGCGGCATCACGCCGTACGACGCAACGCATCTCGGCCACGCCGCGACGTACCTGGCGTTCGACCTGGTCCACCGGGTTTGGCTGGACAACGGTCACCAGGTGCACTACGTGCAGAACGTCACCGACATCGACGACCCGCTGCTGGAGCGCGCCGAGCGCGACAGCGAGGACTGGGTCGTGCTCGCGATGCGCGAGACGGCGCTGTTCCGCGAGGACATGGCGGCGCTGCGGGTGGTGCCGCCGGCCGACTTCATCGGCGCGGTCGAGTCCATCCCGGAGATCGTCGAGGCCGTCGGCAAGCTGCTGGCCTCGGGCGCGGCCTACCGGGTCGACGACGAGTATTCCGACATCTACTTCCGGCACCAGGCCTCCGGCCGCTTCGGGTACGAGTCCAACTACGACGACGCGACCATGCGCGCCTTCTTCGCCGAGCGCGGCGGCGACCCGGACCGCAGTGGCAAGGAGCACCCGCTGGACGCGCTGCTGTGGCGGGCCGCCCGCGACGGCGAGCCGTCCTGGGAGTCCGAGCTCGGCGCCGGCCGGCCGGGCTGGCACCTGGAGTGTTCGGTGATCGCGCTGAACCGGCTCGGGCTCGGCTTCGACGTGCAGGGCGGCGGCTCGGACCTGATCTTCCCGCACCACGAGTACAGCGCCGCGCACGCCGAATCGCTCACCGGCGAGTTCCCGTTCGCCAAGCACTACGTGCACGCCGGGATGATCGCCCTGGACGGCGAGAAGATGTCGAAGTCCAAGGGCAACCTGGTGTTCGTGTCCCGACTGCGCGGCGACCGGGTGGACCCGATGGCCATCCGGCTGGCGCTGCTGGACGGCCACTACCGCACCGACCGGGCGTGGACGGCGGACGCGCTGACCCGCGGATTCGCGCGCCTGGCACGCTGGCGGGAGGCGGTCGCGCTGGAGGCGGCTCCGGCGGCGGAGCCGGCGGTCGCGCGGCTGCGCGAGCGGCTTTCCGACGACCTGGACACCCAGCAGGCGTTGCGCGCGATCGACGCCTGGGCCGACGAGGCGCTGACCGCCGGCGGCTCCGACCGGGGCGCGCCGCAACTGATCCGCACCGCCGTCGACGCGCTGCTCGGCATCGAGCTCTGAAGCCGATAGCGAACACGTAGAGTGAACGGAAGCCGATGGGTCGGCTTCCGTTCACTTTGTGGGCGGAATTGTTCGATCCGGTTCGGATATTGCGTTAAATCCGGCAAAAGTAGCCGGTCAGCGCGTGGTACGCACCACTCGTGGAACGCGTCCGCATGGCGCATGGACTTAGCCAACCCTGTCTGGTTGGATCTTCCTCGGTTACTGGGAGCAATGGGCCAATCTGCTACGACGAATGGCGGCATCGGTCGGCTGCGCCCGGAAGATCGGGGAGATCATAGGGAAGGTGGTCGGGGAGATGCGGAAGGTCCTGATCGTCGGGGCGGGGCAATCCGGGTTGCAACTGGGACTCAGCCTGCAGGCGCTGCGCTACGAGGTGAAGTTGATCTCGGCGCGGACACCGGCGGAGATCCGGGGCGGCCGGGTGATGTCCACGCAGGTCATGTTCCGCACCGCGCTCGGGTACGAACGGCAGCACGGCCTGAACCTGTGGGAGGCGCAGGCGCCGAAGATCACCGGGCTGCGGCTGTCGGTGGGCGGCCCGGACGGCGCTCGCGTGCTGGACTGGCGGGGCGAGCTGGCGGGCTTCGCGCAGTCGGTGGACCAGCGGGTGAAGATGGCCGGGTGGCTCGAGCTCTTCGCCGAGCGCGGCGGCGCCGTCGAGTACCGCAGCGTCGGGGTGTCCGAGTTGGACGAGCTGAGCCGGGGCTACGACCTGGTGGTGGTCGCGGCCGGTGCAGGGGAGCTCGGGCGCATCTTCGAGCGCGATCCGGCGTGGTCCCCGTTCACCGAGCCGCAGCGGGCGCTCGCGGTGTCCTATGTGCGCGGCGCCGCGCCATCGTCCGATGTGGACGATTCGGGACTGGTCCGGTTCAACTCGGTGCCGGGCGTGGGCGAGTTCTTCGTCATTCCCGGCTGCACCGAGGGCGGGCCGTGCGACATCTCGTTCTTCGAGGGCATCCCGGGCGGGCCGCTGGACTGCTGGGCCGATCGTCCGGGCCCGGCGGAGCACTGGGCGCGGATGCTGGAGCTGATGCGCACCTACGTGCCGTGGGAGCACGAGCGGTTCGCCGGCGCTGAACTGACCGACGACCGGGCCGTCCTGGCCGGCGCGGTGACCCCGGTGGTGCGCAAGCCGGTGGCGCGGCTGCCCTCCGGGTCGGCGGTGCTGGGCATGGCGGATGCGGTGGTCGTCAACGACCCGGTCACCGGGCAGGGCGTCAACAGCGCGAGCAAGGCGGCGGAGTCCTATTTGGACAGCATCGTGCGGCGGGCGGACCGGCCGTTCGACCCGGAGTGGATGCGGGAGACCTTCGACCGGTTCTGGGATTACGCCCGGCACGTGACGGTGTGGAGCAACGCGATGGTGCGGCCGTCGCCGCCGCACGTGCGGCGGCTGCTCGGCGCCGCAGCGGAGATCCCGGCGATCCGGAACCGGTTCGCGAACGGCTTCGACGACCCGGCGGACTTCGAGTCCTGGTTCCTCGACCCGGCCGGCGCCGAGGAGTACCTCAGCGCTCTCAGTTGAGAATATTCGCCCGATTGGGCTAAAAAGACACGACTGATCATCTCAATCCAGGAGGTTGTCGTGTCGCGGCTCCGACATCGGTGCGGTGCGCTCGGACTGGCGACGGCGGTGGCGGTGCTCTCCGCGCCGGTCGCCGTCGCCAATCCGGCCACCCCGCCGCAGCAGCAGGTCCGGCCGATGCCGGACAAGAGCATCGCCTTCTACGTCGGCAAGAACCGGACGGAGAGCGGCGCGACGCTGCTCGGCGGGTTCGGGCACGAGCCCTCCAGCCACTGGTTGGAGATCGTGCCCCGGCAACAGCACGAACCCGGCTCGACGATCACGGTGGGTGCCACCGAGGAGGCCGATCTGCCGGGGCGGCTGACGCAGATCCCGCAGGTGCCGGAGACCGCGAAGTACATCACCTCGAACTACTCGGAGTTCGCCGGCTTCCCGGCCCCGCTCACCAACGGCGGGCTGAACGAGCACCAGGTGGCGGCGCGCGACGTGTGGTCGGACTCGCGGCCCGAGTTGGTCGAGATGACCCCGCCCGGTCAGACCGGGCCGAACTACAGCGACCTGTCGAGGATCGCGATGGAGCGGGCGCACACCGCGCGGGAGGCCGTGCAGATCCTCGGCGACCTGATCGACCGGCACGGCTACACCACCTACGGCGGCAACTCGCACCTGTTCGCCGATGCCAACGAGGGCTGGGTGTTCATCGAGTTCGCCGGCGGCAAGGGGCTGTGGGCGGCCGAGCGGCTCGGGCCCGACGACGTGCGGGTGTCCTATCCCGGCTACATCGGCGACTTCCCGGTGGACTACCGGAACAACCCGGACCACATGGGCTCGCCGAACCTGGTCGATTTCGCGGTCCAGCAGGGCTGGTGGAACCCGGCCGACGGCAGGCCGTTCAACGTCCAGCAGGTCTACGGCACGCCGTTCCCGGGACATCCCGGCAAGTCCACTCCGGACGACGAGGCGCCGTGGCGGCACCCGCCGACGCTGGAGGAGGAACTGCGGCAGCTGGGCAAGGTGTCGCTGGTGGACATGCAGCGCATGGTTCGCGACCCGCGCTGGTCCGACGACCGCTCCGGCTACGGGCAGGTCGCCGAGCTGAAGGCCGATCTGGCGCATCCGGAGCTCGCGACGCTGTGGGTGGCCAACACCGCCGCGATCACCGCGCCGTACATCCCGTTCCACATCGGTGCCGAAACCGTGCCGCCGGAGTACAGCCAGCACCGCTACCTGACGTCCGGGGCGGCGGCCAACTACCTGAGCCCGGAGTACGCGGCGCAGGAGGCGACCCGCTCGGCCACCTACGTGTCGAAGCGGCTCATGTACTACACCTGCGACCGGCCGGAGGTGTTCCTCGGCGACGTCACGAAGGCGTTCGAGGGCTTCGAGGCCCAGATGCTCGGCGAGATCGGCGGCGTCGAGCAGCAGGCGGCTGAGGCGTACCAGGCCGGCGACGCCCCGCGGGCCCGCGCGTTGCTCACCGACTGGAGCAACAAGTGGGCGATGGACGGCCTGGACCTCACCGAGTACCTGGTGGCGGACGTCGAGACGCGCACCGAGGAGCAGTTCGGCATCCGCCGGCCGGCGATCGAGCCGCCGCCGGGAGTGACGGCCAGGGCGGAGAGCCTGGACATGTCGCTGCCGGAGGGTTCGATCTCGGCGCGCGACCGGGTCAACTGCGACCTGGGCAACGGCTGGGCGGACGGCACCACGGTGGATCGCAAGGGCCAGGTCGGCGACCCGAACGCGGTCCCCGACTTCCGCGCGACCACCCGCACTGATGGGGCCTTCCCCTGGCTCCCGGTGACGATCGCGGGAGTCATGGGCCTCGCCCTCGGAGCGGCGGCGATGTTCTTCGCTCGCCGTCGAACCACCTGATCCACCGGATTCGGCGATCTTGAACCGGGCGACGGGCGCCTTCCACCGCGGCTGAGTGGAAGGCGCCCAACGCGTCAGTAGGCGTCGTGGGCCTTGGCGAACTCGTTGCCGTGGTAGGCGTCCCAGTTGATCGACCACGCCATCAGACCACGCAGCGCCGGATAGGTGCCGTGCGGTTGGTACGGGCCGCAGCCGGTGCCCGCGCGCAGGCAGTCGAGCGCCTTGTGGACCTCCGCGACCGGCGTGAAGCCGTTGCCCGCCGGGTTGGCCGCGGGCAGGCCGATCGCGACCTGTTCCGGCGCCAGCGGCGCGAAGACGTTGTCGGGGTTCTTCGCCAGCGGGAAGCCGGTCAGCAGCATGTCGATCATCGCCACGTGGAAGTCCGCGGTGCCCGTCGTGTGGTACTGGTCGTCCAGGCCCATGATCGGGCCCGAGTTGTAGTTCTGGACGTGCAGCAGGTCCAGGTCCGCCCGCAGCGCGTCGATCACCGGCAGGAACGAGCCCGCGCGCGGGTCGGCGCCGGTGCCGCCGCCGTAGTGCTGGTAGCCGAGCTGGACGAAGAACGTCTCCGGCGCCATGGTCAGCACGAAGTCCGGGCCGTAGCGCTCGTTCAGCGCCCGGAGCGCGGCGATCAGGTTGACCACGACCGGCGTCGTCGGGTTCTTCAGGTCGGTGTCGCCGGGGGCGAGTTCCAGGGAGTGGCCCTCGAAGTCGATGTCGATGCCGTCGAGGCCGTAGCGGTCGATGATCGCGGCGGCGGATGCCACGAAGGCGTCGCGCGCGCCCGCGTTCTCCAGCCGCACCTGCCCGTTGGCGCCGCCGACCGACAGCAGCACCTTCTTGCCCTCGGCCTGCTTGGCCTTGATCCCGGCGATGAACTCCTCGTCGGTCTCGACGTTCGGGCATTCGGCGGCCGGGCAGCGGTTGAACTCCAACTGGCCGGAGGTCGGGGAGGTGGGTTCGGCGAAGGCGAGGTCGATGACGTCCCATTCGGCGGGCACGTCGGCGATGCGCACGTAGCCGGAGCCGTTGGCGAAGCTGGCGTGCAGGTAGCCGACCAGGGCGTGGGCCGGGATGTCCGGCGCGGCGGGTTCGGGGGCGGCCGCCGCCGTGGCGGGCAGCGTCAGCCCGACCAGGCCGACCAGTGCGGCGAGCGCGGTGCGCATCCGTGGCATGGAAGTGCTCCGATCCGTTGGAAGTGATCTGGGGCACAACAAAAAATGGACTAGACCATTGCGCGCGTCAAGGTCCAGTCCATTTGTCGCCAACGGCCGCGAAGGCGCCGGTCAGCCGGGGCCGGGGCCCAGCGGGCCCTTGCCACCGGGGCCGCCCGGGCCGCGGCGGCGCAGGTAGCGCTCGAACTCCGCCGCGATCGCGTCCCCGCTGGCCTCGGTCAGCTTGACCTCGGCGTCCCCGCGCTCCTCCAGCGCGCGGACGTAGTTGCGGACGTCCTCGTCCTCCTCCGCCATCTCGCTGACGGTCTGCTCCCACTCCTCGGCCTGCTCGGGCAGGTTGCCCAGCGGCACCTCGACGTCGAGCGCGTCCTCGACCCGGTGCAGCAGCGCCAGCGTGGCCTTCGGCGACGGCGGCTGCGACACGTAGTGCGGCACCGCCGCCCAGAACGAGATCGCCGGGATCCCGGCCTGCACGCAGGCGTCCTGGAACACCCCGACGATCCCGGTCGGGCCTTCGTAGCGGGAGCGCTCCAGCCCGTAGCGGGCCGCCGATTCGGTGTCGTAAGCCGCCCCGCTCACCGGCACCGGCCGGGTGTGCGGCGCGTCCGCGAGCAGCGCCCCGAGGGTGACCACGGTGCGAGCCCCGATCCGCTCGATCTGCTCGACGAGTTCGGCGCAGAACGCCCGCCAGCGCATGTTCGGCTCGATGCCGTGCACCAGCACCACGTCGTGATCGCAGCCGGGCGGGCGGCAGACCGTCAGCCGCGTGGTCGGCCAGGAGACCTGGCGGGTTATGCCGTCCACCAGCTTGACCGTGGGGCGGGTGACCTGGAAGTCGTAGTACGGGTCCGGGTCCACCTCGCTCAGCGGCTCCGCGTCCCAGATGAGCTGCAGGTGCTCGATCGCGGAACTGGCGGCGTCGCCTGCATCGTTCCAGCCCTCGAAGGCGCTGACGACGATCGGGTCGGTCAGCTTGGGCAGTTCGGCGCGCTGTTGTCCGGTGATGTGTGCGTCGCGATCGGTCACGGCGCCAGCCTACGACGCCACGCCGACGCGAGCGCCCGACGTCCCTGTCGAACATCATCCGCCGCTCGCGAACACCGCGACATCTGGTTTGTGCAAGCGGCGGCAGCCGCTCGCGGTGCAGGATTCAACCCGCACCGCCGCGCAAGCCATTCTGGACCGATCTTCGTCCCCGGTTTGACGTGAGGTTTCCCGGGCCAGACCCTTTACCCAAGTCACCGTGGGTGTCAGCGGCCGAGGGAATCCAATCCAACCAGTGGACAGCACCGCATCGTCATCGAGCGAGGGGACCGGGATATCCCCGAAGTCCCGGCTGCGGTTGTCGATCGGCCGCCGCCCGAAGGACCTCGCTCAGCTGGCCCTCGTCGGCGGGCTGCTCACGCTGAGCGTGCTGCTGGTCCTGGTGCCCGCCAATCCCGTCGAGCTCGCGATCTACCAGCAGCTCGAACGGATCCCGGCGATCACCGATCCACTGTGGGTGGTGCTGATCTGGGTCGGCGGCTGGGCCGGGATCGCCGGTGCCACCGCGGTGGCGATGTACTGCGGCTGGATCCGGGTGGCGCTGCTGTTCGCGGCGTCGGGCGCGGCGACCTGGGGCCTGGCCGTGCTCATGCACCACGTGCTGGGCGTGCGCCCGGTGCCCGTGCCGTTCCCCGGGCCGCCGGGCGGTTTCCCGTTCCCGGCGGGCGAAGTGGCCATCGTGACGGTGCTGGCGGTGGTCGCCACGCCCTACCTGGGCCGAGCCGCGCGGTACCTCGGGTGGGCGCTGGCCGTGCTGGTCGGGGTGGCGGTGGTGCACCTCGGCGGGCACCTGCCGCTGGACGCCGTCGGCGGCGCGCTGCTGGGCTGGGGCGTCGGCATGCTCTGCCACGTCGTCTGGGGCGCGCCGGGACGGAAGGTCTCCGGTCAGGTGATCCTGAGCGAGCTGGAGCTGGCCGGGCTGGAACCGACCTGGATCGTCGCGCTGCGGCACCGGCTGCTGGTGCCGCGGGAGTTCGCGGTGGGCACCACGGACGGGTGGACGCTGCGGGTGAAGGTGGTGCGGCGGATGAGCCGCCGCGCCGGGCCCTGGTACAAGATCAAGCGCCTGCTCACGCTGCTCGACGTCGAGGACGAGCCGAGCCTGTCGACGCCGCACCACGAGGTGGAGCACGAGGCCTACGTGACCCTGCTCGCCGAGCGAGCCGGGGTGCGCACCCCGCAGGTCGTGCTGGCCTGCGACGTCAAGCACGCGCCCGCGCTGCTGGTGGTCCGCCACGTGGCCGGGCGCCGGCTGTCGGAGCTGCGCGCCGACGAGATCGACGACGAGCTGCTGGCGGCGATCTGGGCGCAGTTCGCGGCCCTGGCCCGGGCCCGCATCGCCCACCACGACCTGCGCGCGAAGAACATCCTGGTGGACGACGAGAACCGGCCCTGGCTGCTCAGCTTCACGTTCAGCCACGCGGGAGCCGGCGCGGCGCGCTGCGCCCAGGACCTGGCCGAGGCGCTGGTGTCGCTGGCCGCGGTGGTCGGCACCGAGCGCGCGGTGCGAAGCGCGATCGGGGCGTTGCCGGCCGAGCAGCTCGCGGCGGCGCTGCGGAACCTGGTGCCGCTGGCGCTGCCGCGGCGCATCAGTAGCCAGGCGGAGCGTGGCCGCTTCCTGCTGGCCGAGCTGCGCGAAACCCTGGCGGACGGGCTGGGCCTGCCGATCCCGGGCTTCCGCTCGCCGGTCCGCCCGATCACCGTGATCGGCCTGCTGCTCATCGCCGCTGCGGTGTACCTGCTGCTCCCGGAGCTGTCCAGCATGGGCGCGGTGCTCACGGCGGTGCAGCACGCCAACTGGGGCTGGCTGGCGGTGGCGGTGGTGACCGGCTTCGTGGCGATCCTGCTGTCGTCGATTTCCGTGCAGGGCTCCAGCCGGATCCCGCTGCCGTTCTGGCGAACGTTCCTGGTGCAGATGGCGGCCGCGTTCACCGGGCGCACCACGCCCGGCGGCGCCGGGTTCTTCGGCATCAACGTGGTCTACATGGAGCGCCTCGGGCTGCGGCGGCCGCTGGCGGTGGGGGCGACGCTGCTGAACCAGGCGGGCACCGGGGCGGTGGCGTTCGTCGTGGCCGTGATCGGCGTGTTCGCGATCGGCCTGTCCGGCACGTTCACCAACCTGTCGATCCCGACCGGCTGGCCGGTGCTGGCCGGCGCCGCCGCGGTCGTGGTGGTCGCGGCGGCCGTGATCGCCTCGCCGTTCGGCCGCCGCCGGATCGTCGCGCCGTCGCTGGAGGTCGGTCGGGAGCTGCTGGAGACGCTGCGCCACCCGGTCCGCGCGCTCCAGCTCTTCGGCGGCGCGCTGGGCTACCTCGTGGTGTCCGGGCTGGGCCTGGCCGCGTCGCTGGCCGCGCTCCACCCGGACTTCTCCTGGACGGCCGTGACGGTCGTGTTCATCATCGGCAACACCCTCGGCCACCTGGTGCCCTCGCCCGGCGGGCTGGGCGCGGTCGAGGCGGTGCTGATCGCGGGCCTCGGCGCCATGGGCGTGCCGGCCACCGCGGCGATCACCGGCGTGCTGATCTCCCGCCTGCTGACCTACTGGCTGCCGGTCCTCCCCGGCATCGCGGTGTTCCGCTACCTGCAGCACCGCGGCCTGATCTGAGTTTTCCAGGGGTCGTTTTGCGTGGCGGTGCGGGTGGCGGCCCCCTGCGGGATTTACCGTCGCCTTCTCGCTGTGGGATCCCCGACATCATGAATGCCAATTCACCACGTCGGGGCTGTCCTCGCTGGGAGAACCCCGGAGGGGTGGGCACCGTGAACCCGCGGCGGTGCCGGTTGCGAGGGTGGGCTAAGCGGCTGCGCCGCTTCAAAGACAACGACCCGCCCTGCTGCACCCCCACACCACCACCGAAACGCGCGCGAACCCGTGCGATCGTGAGAACCCTGTACCACACTGTGGGAATCCAGTTGGGCGCCGCTCGTACGCTGGTCGGTATGCCGCATTCTCCCTGGTCACCGCTGCTGGAGGCGCTGGAGCGCCGGGTTCTCGTCGCCGACGGCGCGATGGGCACCATGCTGCAGGAGGTGCCGCTGGGCCTCGACGACTTCGCGGGCCTGGAGGGCTGCAACGAGATCCTCAACGCCACCCGCCCGGACGTGGTGCGGGACGTGCACCGCGGCTACCTGGCGGCAGGCGCGGACGCGATCGAGACGAACACCTTCGGCGCGAACCTGGCCAACCTCGGCGAGTACGGCATCGCCGAGCGCATCCGCGAACTGGCCGAGCGCGGCGCGCGGCTGGCCCGGGAATGCGCCGACGAGTTCGGCACCGCCGAGCAGCCGCGGTTCGTGCTGGGCGCGATGGGGCCGGGCACCAAGCTGCCGACGCTGGGGCACGTGACCTTCGAGGCGCTGCGCCACGCCTACGAGGAGCAGACCCTTGGCATGCTCGATGGCGGGATCGACGCGGTGCTGGTGGAGACCTCGCAGGACCTGCTGCAGACCAAGGCGTCGGTGCTGGCCGCCAAGCGCGGCATGGCGCGGGCCGGGCGGCGGGTGCCGATCATCGCGCAGGTGACCGTGGAGACCACCGGCACGATGCTGCTCGGTACCGAGATCACCGCCGCGCTGACCGCGCTTGAGCCGCTGGGCATCGACCTGATCGGGATGAACTGCGCGACCGGCCCGGCGGAGATGAGCGAGCACCTGCGGCAGTTGGCCAAGCATTCGCGGGTGCCGCTGTCGGTGATGCCCAACGCCGGGCTGCCCCAGCTGGGCCCCAACGGCGCGGTCTACCCGCTGACCCCGGAGGAGCTGGCCGAGGCGCTCGCCGAGTTCGTCACGCACTACGGAGCCCGGCTGGTCGGCGGCTGTTGCGGCACGACCGGCGAGCATATCCGCCAGGTCGTCGAGGCGGTGCGCGACCTGGCGCCGCCGTCGCGCGAGCCGCGGCCGGAGCCGGGCGTCAGCTCGCTGTACCAGGCCGTGCCATTCGCGCAGGACGCGTCGGTGCTGGTGATCGGCGAGCGCACGAATGCCAACGGTTCCAAGGCTTTTCGCGAGGCGATGCTGGCAGGCGACTACACCGGCTGCGTCGAGATCGCCAAGGCGCAGACCCGCGACGGGGCGCACCTGATCGACCTCTGCGTGGACTACGTGGGCCGCGACGGGGCCGCCGACATGGCCGAGCTGGCCGCGCGGCTGGCCACCGCCTCGACGCTGCCGGTGATGCTGGACTCGACCGAGCCGCCGGTGCTGCGCGCCGGGCTGGAACGCCTCGGCGGCCGGTGCGTGGTCAACTCCGTCAACTACGAGGACGGCGACGGCCCGGACTCCCGCTACCGCCGCGTCATGGAGCTGGTCCGCGAGCACGGCGCCGCGGTCGTGGTGATGTGCATCGACGAGGACGGCCAGGCCCGAACCAGGGACTGGAAGCTGCGGGTCGCGGGCAGGATGATCGACGACCTGACCTCGAACTGGGGAATGGCGGAGTCGGACATCATCATCGACACCCTGACGTTCCCGATCTCCACCGGCCAGGAGGAGGTGCGCCGGGACGGCGCCGAGACCATCGAGGCGATCCGCGATCTCAAGCGCACGCACCCGGAAGTCCGCACCACGCTTGGTATCTCGAACGTCTCCTTCGGACTGAACGCTGCGGCGCGGCAGGTGCTGAACTCGGTGTTCCTCAACGAGTGCCGGGATGCCGGGCTGGACACCGCGATCGTGCACGCCTCGAAGATCCTGCCGATGAACAAGATCCCGGACGAGCAGCGGCAGGTCGCGCTCGACCTGGTCTACGACCGACGCCGCGAGGGCTACGACCCGTTGCAGAGGTTGATGGAGCTCTTCGAGGGCCAGACGGCGAAGTCCAGCCGCGCAACGCGGGCCGAGGAACTCGCGGCGCTGCCGCTGTTCGAGCGCTTGGAGCGGCGGATCGTCGACGGCGAGCGCAACGGGCTGGAAGCCGACCTGGACGCGGCGATGGCCGAGAAGCCGCCGCTGGAGATCATCAACGAGAACCTGCTGGCCGGCATGAAGGTCGTCGGCGAGCTGTTCGGTTCCGGGCAGATGCAGCTGCCGTTCGTGCTGCAGTCCGCCGAGGTGATGAAGGCCGCCGTCGCCTACCTGGAGCCCCACCTGGAGCGGGACTCCGCCGGCGGCAAGGGCACTCTCGTGCTGGCCACGGTCAAGGGCGACGTGCACGACATCGGCAAGAACCTCGTCGACATCATCGTGTCCAACAACGGCTACAACGTGGTCAACCTCGGCATCAAGCAGCCGATCGGCACGATCCTGGACAGCGCGCAGCAGCACCGCGCGGACGCCATCGGCATGTCCGGGCTGCTGGTGAAGTCCACGGTGATCATGAAGGAGAACCTGGCCGAGCTCAACGCCAGGGGAGTGGCCGAGAAGTACCCGGTGCTGCTCGGCGGCGCGGCGCTGACCCGGTCCTATGTGGAGAGTGACCTCGACGAGCTCTACCGCGGCGAGGTGCGCTACGCCCGGGACGCCTTCGAGGGGCTGCGGCTGATGGATTCCATCATGGCCCGCAAGCGCGGCGGCGTGGTCGTCCCGGACCAGGTAGAGGAGGCGAAGAAGGCCGAGCGCAAGGCCCGCCGGGAGCGGTCGCTGCGGATCGCCGAGAAGCGCAAGGCGGCGGCGGAACCCGCGCCGATGAGCCGCTCGGACGTGGCCGCCGACGTTCCGGTGCCCACGCCGCCGTTCTGGGGCGGCCGCGAGGTGCGCGGCGTGCCGGTCGGCGAATACTCCGCCTACCTGGACGAGCGGGCCACGTTCTTCGGCCAGTGGGGATTGCGCGGCGCGAAGGGCGGCCCGTCCTACGAGGAACTCGTCGAGTCCGAGGGTCGGCCGCGGCTGCGGTACTGGATGGATCAGCTCGCCACCGAGGGGATCCTGCAGCACGCGGCGGTGGTCTACGGCTACTTCCCGTGCGTGTCCGAGGGCGACGACCTGGTCGTGCTGGACCAGGACGCGGCGGACGCGCCGGAGCGCTGCCGCTTCACGTTCCCCCGCCAGGCTCGCGACCGGCACCTGTGCCTCGCGGACTTCTTCCGCTCGCGGGAGCGCGCCGAGGCGTCCGGGCAGGTGGATGTGCTGCCGCTGCAGCTGGTCACGATGGGCCAGCCGATCGCGGACTACGCCAACGAGCTGTTCGCCCGCAACGCCTACCGCGACTACCTGGAGATCCACGGCCTCGGCGTGCAGCTCACCGAGGCGCTCGCGGAGTACTGGCACCGCCGCGTCCGCCAGGAGCTGCTGTTCGCCTCCGGCGTTCCGGTGGCGGCCGAAGATCCGTCCACTGTGGAGGAGTTCTTCCGGCTCGGCTACCGCGGCGCCCGCTTCTCCCTCGGCTACGGCGCCTGCCCGAATCTGGAGGACCGCGCCAAGATCGTCGGGCTGCTGCGGCCGGAACGCATCGGCGTGACGCTGTCCGAGGAGTTCCAGCTGCACCCGGAGCAGTCCACCGACGCGATCGTCGCCCACCACCCGGAGGCCAAGTACTTCAACACCTGACCCGGCGGTTTCGCCACTCGCTGTTCTGGCGGCTCGCCGGCGTTGGGCCGGCCGACGATTGCTCCGATCGTGGCCGGTGGGGCGGGACGACGAGGGATTGAACACTTTCGCTGGGGGAGGCCGGACGTCGGGTGCTGTACTTGTGGAGGCCTGGTCCATACCTCATCCCGGAACGGAGATCCCTGCGTGACCCGCGACGCCGGTCAGAACTCGCCCGCCGCAGTGCTGTTCGACATGGACGGCACGCTCGTCGACTCCGAGAAGCTGTGGACCATCGCGCTGGACGACTACGCAAGGCATCGCGGGGGCGCGCTCACCGACGCGACCAGGGAGGCGATGGTCGGCTCCAACATGACGCGCAGCATGCGGATGTTGCTGGTCGACGTCGGGATCGCGGGCGTTCCGGAAGAAGTCAGCACTGCGGAGGTCGACGCGGCGGCGAAGTGGGTCGCGGCCCGCATGGAGGAGCTGTTCGAGCTGGGCCTGCCGTGGCGGCCGGGCGCGCGGGAGGCGCTGCGCGAGGCCCGCGAGCTGGGCATCCCCACTGCGTTGGTGACCTCCACGATTCGCTCCCTGACCGAGCTGGCGCTGGAAACTCTCGGCCGGGACTCGTTCGACGTGACGGTCTGCGGCGACGAGGTGGACGGCAAGAACAAGCCCGAGCCCGAGCCGTACCTGAAGGCCGCGCGGCTGCTCGGCGTCGACCCGGCGTGGTGCGTCGCGATCGAGGACTCGCCGACCGGGGTGGCCGCGGCCGAGGCCGCCGGCTGCCTGGTGATCGCCATCCCCTGCGAGGTGCCGCTGCAGCCCGGCCCGCACCGGGTCCTGCGCGACTCGCTGGCGGACGTGGACTTCGCCGCCCTCGGTGAGCTGTTCGCCCGGGCGGCGTGATGATCGACGTGCCGATCGTCCTGGCCGGGTACGGGCCGGTGGGGCGGGAGTACGTCGAGCTGATCCGGCGGCACCGCGCGCGCTGGCGCGACGAGTACGGCGTCGACCTGCACGTCGTCGCCGTCCGCGGCCGGGATTCGCAGGTCCGGGTGGACGGCGTCGTGCCGTCCCGCGGGCAGTGGGCTCCCGCCGGCGAGATCGGCGAACTGCTCACCGGCGCCCGGGTGCTGGCGCAGGCCGTGCCGTCGGACGGCAGCGATCAGCCCGCGCTGGACGCGCTGCAGGCGTTGCAGCAGGGCGCGCACGTCGTGACCGCGACGAAGTCGCACCTGCTCACGCATTGGCGGAAGCTCGACGAGGCCGCGCGCCGGGCCGGTCGGTCGGTGCGGATCTCCGGGGCGACCGGCGCCGCGATGCCCGCCGGCGACCTGGCCCGGTCGGTGCTGCGCGGCTTCGACGTCCGCGCAGTGGAGGGCTGCCCGAACGGCACCGCGACCTTCGTCCTCGACCGGATCGCCGCAGGTCACGGCCTGGCCGGCGCGGTCGTCGATGCCCAGCGGCACGGCATCGCCGAGGCCGATCCCACCGCAGACCTCTCCGGCAAGGACGCCGCGACCAAGCTGCGGCTGATCACCGGCCTGCTGTGGGGCTGGGACCCGGCGGACGTCGCGGTCGCGGCGGAGCCGATCCGCGAACCGCTGCCGCCGGTGCCGGGCGGCCATCGGCTCCGGCAGGTCGCCGGCGCGCAGCGCGACGAGCCGGGCCTGGTGCGCGTCGAACTGCGCGCCGAACCCGCGGCGAGCACGTTCGGTGCGCTGCTGGGGCCGGAGAAGGCGATGAGCTACGACTGCGGTGAGGCCGGGACGGTCGCCGTCTCCGGCGGCCGGTCGAGCCCGCGGGGCGCCGCGCTGGCCATGATCAAAGACACGCTCGGCGCGGCGCTGGAGGCGACCACCGGGTTCCACTGAGGTGTCCGACGGGTGACGCGCCGTGATTAAGCCCGCAAACGAGCGGTCCGCCTTCGATGTCGGCGGCCCGGGATGCAAGGATCGTGGACCGTGAAGACCTTCGACGAGTTGTTCGCCGAACTGCAGGATCGAGCCCGGACCCGCCCGGAGGGCTCGGCGACGGTGGCCGCGCTCGACGCCGGGGCGCACGCCCAGGGCAAGAAGGTCATCGAAGAGGCAGGCGAGGTGTGGATCGCCGCCGAGTACGAATCGGACGAACAGCTCGCGGAGGAGATCTCGCAGCTGCTGTACCGGCTGCAGGTCATCATGCTGGGGCGCGGACTGTCCCTTGAGGACGTCTACCGCTACCTGTGAACCCAACCCAGGAATAACCGAGGAGATCGAGTCCCATGTTGCGTGTGGCTGTGCCCAACAAGGGCACGCTGGCCGGTCCGGCATCCGAGATGCTCGCGGAAGCCGGGTACCGGCAGCGCCATGAGCAGCGGGACCTCACCGTCCTGGACACCGCCAACGACGTCGAGTTCTTCTTCCTGCGCCCCAAGGACATCGCGATCTACGTCGGATCCGGCGAGCTCGACCTGGGGCTCACCGGCCGCGACCTGGCCCGCGATTCCGGCGCCCAGGTCGAGGAGCGGCTCGCGCTCGGCTTCGGCGGCTCCACGTTCCGCTACGCCGCTCCGGCTGGCCAGCGCGACTGGACCGTCGCGGACCTGCAGGACAAGCGGATCGCCACGTCCTACCCGAAGCTGGTCACCGACGACCTGGCGCAGCACGGCGTGACGGCCGACGTCATCCGGCTCGACGGCGCGGTGGAGATCTCCATCCAGCTCGGCGTCGCCGACGCCATCGCCGACGTGGTCGGCTCCGGCCGCACGCTGCGCCAGCACGGCCTGGTCGCCTTCGGCGAACCGATCTGCAACTCCGAGGCGGTGGTGATCGAGCGCCGCGGCTCGGACGAGGAGCAGGCCAAGAACCAGCTCGTCGCCCGCCTGCAGGGCGTGGTGTTCGCCCAGCAGTACGTGATGCTGGACTACAACTGCCCGCGCGACCTGCTCGACGACGCCACCAAGGTGACGCCGGGCCTGGAGTCGCCGACCATGTCGCCGCTGGCCGACGACCGCTGGGTGGCGGTGCGAGCGATGGTCTCCCGCAAGGACGCCCCGGCGATCATGGACCGCCTCGCCGCAGTCGGCGCCAAGGCGATCCTGTCCTCGGACATCAGGGCCTGCCGCCTCTAGAACCTGTTTCCAGGCTCTTTTTGCGTGGCGGTGCGGGTGGCGGCCCCCTGCGGGAGTTACGGCCGCCGTCTGGACTGTGGGATCCCCGACTTACGTATGTCCAATACGCGGCATCGGGGCTGTCCTCGCCAAGAACCCCGGCGGGGTGGGCACTGTCTGAGAACCCGCGGCGGTGCCGGTTGCGAGGGTGGACTAAGCGGCTGCGCCGCTTCAAAAGCACCCGTGCCGCGCCACAGCCTTGTCAACGCGCTGCTCTGTTCAGGCGAACGCCACGTCCACTCGGTCCGCGCCGCGCGAGGCTGGAACGGGTGGACGTGGCGTTTTCGTCCGTGCTCCGGTGAACGTCGCATCCTTTGCGGGTTTGTCCGATAGGTCTGGTTGCTCCACCGGATTGTGATCTGAGTGCCCCAAGTCGGCCGTGCCGGTTGCGGATAATGGAGCCGAGACGATCTTGGACGAGCCGCTGGGGGTGAGGAAATGGCCGTCGTGGTACCGGGAACTACCCCGCCGCGGTGGGAGCTCTACGAGGGGATGCCCTGCTGGATAGAGCTGATCACCACGGATCTCGAGCGTGCCCAGGAGTTCTACGCCGGGCTGTTCG
Source organism: Saccharopolyspora sp. NPDC050389 (assembly GCF_040655595.1). Taxonomy (NCBI): domain Bacteria; kingdom Bacillati; phylum Actinomycetota; class Actinomycetes; order Pseudonocardiales; family Pseudonocardiaceae; genus Saccharopolyspora; species Saccharopolyspora sp. NPDC050389. Next base: position 15,161 of record NZ_JBFAKG010000082.1, on the reverse strand, counting down.
ACTGGACGTACGAAACCCATCGCGATCCGGTCTCCGGCGAACACGTGATCGCCATGCGCGAGGGATTTCCGGTGGCGAGCCTGCGCGCCGCCTCCGGTGACCAGTCGAGCTGGCGGCTCTACCTGGCCACCGCGGACTGCGAGGCCTTCGCCGAGCGGGCCGTGGCGCTGGGCGCGACGGTGACCGTGCCGCGCAACCAGGTGCCCGGGCTGGGCGCCAAGACGGTGCTGGTCGGGCCGGCCGGCGCCGAGTTCGGGCTGCTGGAGCCCGAGGAGTCCTGGCAGTTCGACGTCGGGCTGCCGGGCACGCTGATGTGGGCCGAGCTGGTCACCATCAAGGCGCAGACCGCGGACAACTTCTTCCAGGAGCTGTTCGGCTACAACGCCGAGCAGTTCGGCACCGAGCACCGCTCGGACTACTCGGTCTGGTACCTCGGCGACGAATCGGTGTGCGCCCGGGTCAGCATGATCCGCGACTTCATCACGGAGTCCACCAAGCCGCACTGGCTGCTCTACCTCGGCGTCGACGCGGAGGTCGGCACCGACGAGCTGGTGCGCCGCTCGATCGCCCTCGGCGGCCGTGTCCGGGTGGACCCGTACGACTCCAGCATCGGCCGCGTCGCGGTCCTCCGGGATCCCACCGGCGGCCGCTTCGCGATCATCGACCCGACCCAGGCCGGCGACTTCGGCACCGCCGCCAACTACGACCCCTACGAGGACTGAGCGGAGGGGCAGCCGTGCGTCGCGCGGGTGCCCCTCGCCTGGTCAGTCGGTTCGGTCGAGGACGGATTCCGGGCCCGGGTCGGGTTCCGGCCAGCCCGGGTAGGGCGGCGGGGTGCCGCCGAAGGCCGGGCACAGCGGCTTGTGGTCGCAGTAGTCGCACAGCCGGCTGGGGTTCGGCCGGAAGTCACCGGTCTTGCCCGCTCGCAGGATCGCCTGCCAGATCGCCTCCAGGGTGCGCTCGAAGCGGCGCAGCTCCGTCTCGTCCGGCGTGTAGGCCAGCCGCTGCTTGCTGGCCAGGTACATCAGCAACAGCTGGCGGGGGATCTCGCCGCGGGTGCGCCACAGCACCAGGGCGTAGAACTTCATCTGGAACATCGCCTTGGCCTCGCCGATCTCCCGCGGCGCGGCACCGGTCTTGTAGTCGACCAGCCGGATCTCGCCGGTCGGGGCCACGTCGACGCGGTCGATGAACCCGCGCAGCAGCACCCCGGAATCGAGCTCGGTCTCCACCCGCAGCTCGCAGGCCTCCGGCTCCAGCCGGCGCGGGTCCTCCAGCTCGAAGTAGGCGTCCAGCAGCGCGTTCGCCGACTCCAGCCAGCCCGCCAGCTCGGGATCGTCGGGCCCGTCGAACAGCTCGCCGAGCTCCGGCTGCTGCGCGAGCAGCTCGTCCCAGGCCGGCTGCAGCAGCGCCCGCGCCTGCGCCGGATCGCGATCGGCCGTCGGCAGCCCGAACAGCCGCTCCAGCACCGAGTGCACCACCGTGCCGCGCACCTGCGCCTTGCTCGGCGTCTCCGGCAGCCGGTCCACGGCGCGGAACCGGTAGAGCAGCGGGCACTGCTTGAAGTCGCTCGCGCGGGACGGGGACAGCGCCGGCCGCCTGGGCCTGCCGTCCTGGAGTGTCCCGCCTGTCGCCTGCGCAGGTTCCGCCATGGCCCGAAACCCTAATCGAGCCGACCGACACGCGATCACCCCCGGCAGGATCACGACCGCCTCACGGGTGGGGCACTACCCTGCGTGCATGCCGTCGACCGCGTCCCCGCCCGCCCGGCCCAAGTTGAACGACGGCGGCCTGCTGCTGTGCCGCGTCGCCGGAGTGCCGGTGCTGCTGTCGCCGTCGTGGTGGCTCGGGGCGGCGCTGATCGTGCTGCTCTACACGCCGCTGGTGGGCCGGATCCTGCCGGGCGCGGGCATCTGGGAGAGCGCGCTGCTGGCGGCGGTGTTCACCGTGCTGCTGGCGGTTTCGGTGCTGCTGCACGAGCTCGGGCACTGCATCGTCGCGTTGCGTCTGGGGCTGCCGGTGCGGCGGGTGCGCCTGTTCCTGCTCGGCGGCCTGTCGGAGATCTCCCGGACGCCGCCGAAACCCACTCAGGAGGGCCTGATCGCGGCCGCCGGGCCCGCGGTGTCGATGGTGCTGGCGCTGGCCACCGGCATCGGCTGGTTCGCGCTGGTGCCCGGCGGCGCGATCTGGCTGCTGGTCGCGCAGACCTGCGTGGCGAACCTGGCGGTGGCGGTGTTCAACCTGCTGCCGGGCCTGCCGCTGGACGGCGGCCGGATGCTGCGGGCGCTGACCTGGCGGCTCACCGGCAAGCGCGCCGCAGGCACCACGGCGGGCGTGATCGGCGCGGGAGCGGTGGCGGCGGTGCTGATCGGCTGGGCGCTGATCGGCCTGCTCAACAACGCCCAGGACCAGTGGCTGCGGCTGGGCGTGTGCGTGCTGATGGCGTGGTTCGTGGTGGCCGGTGCGAGCGCGGAGCACGCGGCCGAACAGCGCAAGCGCTGGCCCGCAGGCCTGGCGCTGGGAGACCTGGTGCGCCCGGTCCTGCAACTCCCGGCCGAGAGCCCGGTGGGCGATGCGCTGATGGCGGCGGCGGGGCGAGGCGTGGTGCTGGTGCGAGCCGACGGCATCGCGGTCGGGCTGCTCGACCAGACCGCGGCGGAACGCCTGGCCACGCACGCGCCGAACGAACCGGCCGAGCGAGCGGCGGAACCGGTCGACCCGGACACGATCCTGCTCGACAGCGAGACCCCGGACTCGATCCTGGAGCGAGTGCAGTCGGTGCTGGCCTGGCAGTTCCTCGTGGTCGACAGCGAAGGCAGGCCCAGCGGCGTCCTGCGCCGCGAAGACCTCCGCAACGCGCTGCGCTCCCGTCGCGGGTGAGTCGGAAGCCTTCTGCGACGATGGTGCGCTGTACCAGCGTTTCAGAAGGTAGGCAGCAGTTGAGCAGCACCGTCAGCGGTGAGTTCCAGCCCGGCGACCGGGTTCAGTTGACCGACCCGAAGGGCCGGAAGTACACGGTCGTCCTGGAGCAGGGAGGGGAGTACCACACGCACCGCGGTGCCCTGGCGCACGACGACCTGATCGGCAAGCCGGAGGGCTCGGTCGTGACCTCGGCGGGCGGCACCTCGTTCCTGGCGCTGCGGCCGCTGCTGGCCGACTACGTGCTGTCCATGCCGCGCGGTGCCCAGGTCATCTACCCGAAGGACGCGGCGCAGATCCTGATGTGGGGCGACATCCGCCCGGGCGCGCGGGTGCTGGAGGCCGGTGCCGGATCGGGCGCGCTGAGCTGCTCCCTGCTGCGCGCGGTCGGCCCCGAGGGCAGCGTGACGTCGTTCGAGGTGCGCGAGGACCACGCGGAGCACGCTGAGCGCAACGTGCGGCGCTTCTTCGGTGAGAAGCCGGACAACTGGACGCTGCAGCTGGGCGACGTCCAGGAGTACGACGGCGACCCGGTCGACCGGGTGGTGCTCGACATGCTCGCGCCGTGGGACGTCCTGGACAAGATCCACGAGAAGCTGCTCCCAGGCGGCGTCCTGGTCGTTTACGTGGCCACGACGACCCAGCTGTCCCGGATCACGGAAGCGATCCGGGAGCAGCAGAACTGGACGGAACCCCAGTCCTGGGAAACGCTGCTGCGCCCGTGGCACGTGGTGGGCATGGCGGTCCGCCCAGACCACCGGATGGTGGCGCACACGGCGTTCCTGCTGACGACCCGCCGCCTGGCGGACGGAGTAACCCCTCCCCGAGTCCAACGCCGCCCCAGCAAGGGCTGAACGCGAAAAGGCCCGCCCCGATCGGGGCGGGCCTTTTCGCGTTCAGGCTTCGATCAGCAGAACTTCCAGGAGCCGTCTTCGACGACCATCTTCATCTCTTCGTCGATCTGCTGGTCGGGGATCATGTCGGCCACGTTCTGGCCCATGATCTCGACGTCAGCGGTGATGCTCATCGTGCCGGTGACGTGGGCCGTGGCGGTGTTGTCGCCGTTGTCCTTGACCTCGCCCAGCTTCATCTCGACCTTCATGCCGTCGATCAGCTTCTGGATGTCGGCGTCGCTGACGCCGAATTCCTTGAGCTCGTCGAACTCGCCGCCCTTGCCTTCGAGGTTGTCCACCAACTGCTGGAAGTCCTCCTGCTCCTTCTTGCAGGACAGGGGCTGCAGGCCGGCGTAATCCTTGGCGTTGACCAGGTCGATGCCCTGCTGGGCGACCTTGCGGGGGTCGCCGGGGCCGCCGGTGAAGACGATCACCAGGGTGATCACCAGGCCGATCACGAGGAGGCCGCCGACGCCACCCAGGATCCACGGCAGCGGGGACTTCTTCTTCGGCGCGTCGAAGCCCGGCTGGCCGAAGCCGCCGCCCTGCGGCGGGTACGGGGGCTGCTGGCCGAAGCCCTGCTGCGGCAGCGGCCCGCTCTGCGGGTACGCGCCGCCCTGCTGGGGCTGGCCGCCGCTGGGCGGGTAGGCGCCGCCCGGCTGGCCGCCGAAGCCCTGCTGCGGCTGGCCACCGCTCGGCGGGTACTGGCCGCCGGGCTGCTGCCCCCAGCCGCCCTGCCCGGGCGGCTGCTGCGGTGGGTACGTCATGGGTCCTCCCCCGTTTTGAAATTCTCGTGCTGCGGGCTCACTGGTCGAGCTGGCAGACCTTCCAGGTCCCGTCCTCGACGACCAGGCCCATCGTCTGGTCCACCGGTGTGGACGATCCGTCGGCCTCGTAGGTTCCGGTCAACTTTGCGGTGGCCTGGTCGCCACGCTCGGTCACCTCGCCCAGCTTGACGCTGAACTTCCACTGGCTGAGCTGGTCCATCGCCTTGCTCAGCTCCGCCTTGTTGGACTCGCAGAACAGGCCGCTCACGCCGTTGAAGTCGCCGGCGTTGACCTTCTGGACGACCTCCTGCGCGACCGGCCGGGCCTCGCCGGGCCCGCTGTTCAGCCAGAAGAACACCCCGACACCGGCGCCTGCGAGGACGACCAGCGCCCCGACCAGGCCGAGGATCAGCGGAAGCTTCGACTTCTTCTGCTGCGGCGGCTCGATGTCGGCGAAGCCGTTGGGTTCCTGGATCCAGGAACCGGGGCCGAACTCGCTGCCCCACTGGGGGGCCATGGGCGCCTGCTGCGGCTGATCCGGTCCCTGCTGGCCCCATCCGGTGTGCTGGTTGCCGTACCAGGCGGGCTGCTGCTGCGGGGTTTCCGGCGGACCCTGCTGAGGGAATCCGTTGCCCGTGGGTTGCTGGCCCCACCCGCCCTGTCCAGGCTGCTGCGGCGGATAGGTCATGGCTCCTCCCGGGAGTGATGCGTTGCTGCTTGCGGCGGCCGTAAGTAGATCAGAGCCCGCGGCGCGGGATGCACGGAGTGGACTTTTCGGCACCCAATCGTCATGGGGAATTCGCCGGGCGGAAGTGGCTCCCGGCGCAGTTGTTCCAAATGATGGGAGAAGTGCCGGGTGTGCTCGCGGCCGGAGGACCGCAACGCCACCCGGTTGCCGGATCGGTTAACCCGGATGTCCGCCGAGCGCCCCGATCCGCGTGGCGCAACGGAAAACCGGTGCTCGCCGGGCCGCGTAGTCCGATCGGGAACGTATCGAACGGACCATGATCGCCAACGCAACGTGTCCGCCCGGCCCGGCCGAAACGCGACCCGCGGGCATCAACCTGGCCCACCTCATGGGTATTCGCGGATTTTTGTGGCACGCTGGGCGATCCGGCGGGCATCAACGACGCCGCCGTCGTCGGTGATCGCCGGTACCGTGGTGGTACGAGCACGGGAGGAGGGTGCCGACATGCAGCACGACCGTCCCGGCAGCCGGCCTGAGGAGGGCGGCGAGCAGTACAGCGGTGGCTCCGCAGAACTCCGCAGCCAGATTCGTCTCCTGGAAGACGAGGTTGCACTGCTGCGCCGCAGGCTCAACGAGTCTCCCCAACAGGCCCGGTTGCTGGAAAAGCGGCTGGCCGAGGCATCCGAGAGAGTGAGTCAGCTCACCGAACGGAACGCCAAGCTCACCGAGACCCTGAAGGAAGCGCGGGGCCAGCTGATGGCGCTGCGCGAAGAAGTCGACCGGCTCGCGCAGCCCCCCAGCGGTTACGGGGTCTTCCTGCGCGGCTACGAGGACAGCACGGTCGACGTGTTCACGTCTGGTCGCAAGATGCGGGTGGCGGTGTCGCCCAACGTCGAGACGGAGGAACTGAGACTGGGCCAGTCAGTGCGCCTCAACGAGGCCCTGACGGTGGTGGAGGCTGGTGCGTTCGAGCGAACCGGTGAGGTCTGCACCTTCCGGGAGCTCCTGTCCAGCGGCGCCGGGGAAAGCCCCCGCGCGCTGGTGCTGGGCCACACCGATGAGGAACGCGTCGTGTGGGTCACCGAACCGCTGGCCGCGTCCGGCCTGAAGGCCGGCGACTCGGTGCTGATCGACAGCAAGGCGGGCTACGCCTACGACGTGGTGCCGAAGGCCGAGGTCGAGGACCTCGTGCTGGAGGAGGTGCCGGACGTCGGGTACCAGGACATCGGTGGGCTGGCCGGCCAGATCGAGCAGATCCGGGACGCGGTGGAGCTGCCGTTCCTGCACTCCGACCTCTACATCGAGTACCAGCTGCGGCCGCCGAAGGGCGTGTTGCTGTACGGCCCGCCGGGCTGCGGCAAGACGCTGATCGCCAAGGCCGTCGCCAACTCGCTGGCGAAGCAGGTGGCCGCCGCGCGCGGCGACGACGATGGTCACGCGAAGTCCTTCTTCCTGAACATCAAGGGCCCCGAACTGCTCAACAAGTTCGTCGGCGAAACCGAGCGGCACATCCGGCTGATCTTCCAGCGGGCGCGGGAGAAGGCCTCCGAGGGCACCCCGGTGATCGTGTTCTTCGACGAGATGGACTCGATCTTCCGGACCCGCGGCAGCGGCGTCTCCTCCGACGTGGAAACGACCATCGTGCCGCAGCTGCTCAGCGAGATCGACGGTGTCGAAGGGCTGGAGAACGTCATCGTCATCGGCGCCTCCAACCGCGAGGACATGATCGACCCGGCGATCCTGCGGCCGGGGCGACTGGACGTGAAGATCAAGATCGAGCGTCCGGACGCGGAGTCGGCGAAGGACATCTTCTCCAAGTACCTGACCAAGGGACTGCCGATCCACGAGGAAGACCTCAAGGAGTTCGGCGGCGACAAGTCGGCGTGCGTGGAGGCGATGATCCAGACCACGGTCGAGCGGATGTACGCCGAGACCGAGGAGAACCGGTTCCTGGAGGTCACCTACGCCAACGGCGACAAGGAAGTCCTGTACTTCAAGGACTTCAACTCGGGCGCGATGATCCAGAACATCGTGGACCGGGCGAAGAAGGCGGCCATCAAGTCGGTGCTGGAGACCCGCCAGCCGGGCCTGCGCGTGCAGCACCTGCAGGACGCCATCGTCGACGAGTTCGCCGAGAACGAGGACCTGCCCAACACCACGAACCCGGATGACTGGGCCCGCATCTCCGGCAAGAAGGGCGAGCGGATCGTCTACATCCGCACCCTTGTCAGCGGGAAGAGCCAGGAATCCGGCCGAGCGATCGACACGGCCACCAACACCGGCCAGTACCTGTAAGGAGCAGTCGGGGCCGCCACCCATGCCGTGGGTGGCGGTCCCGAGCTGTGCGGCGGGCCGACAGCGGTTAGGTTCCAGGCATGTTCCCAGCGCAACAATCGGTACAGCGCCTAGGACTCGGCCTCGCCGCGCTCGGCAGGCCCGCCTACATCAACGTCGGTCGCGCCGACGTGCTGCCCGTGCAGCGCACCGCGCAGGCGATGCGGGAACGCACCCGGACGGTGCTCGACGCCGCGTACGCCAACGGGATCCGCTGGGTGGACACGGCCCGTTCCTACGGCAGCGCCGAGCAGTTCCTCGCGGACTGGCTGCGCGAACGCGGCCACCAGGACGTCGCGGTGTCCAGCAAGTGGGGTTACGCGTACGTCGCGCAGTGGCGCATCGAGACCGAGGTGCACGAGGTTAAGGAGCACTCGGTGGAACGCCTGCGCACCCAGTGGGCGGAGACCCGGACGCTGCTCGGCGACCGCATCGACCTCTACCAGGTGCATTCGCTCACCACCAGCAGCCCGCTGTTCGACGACCTGGCGCTGCAGTACGAGCTGGCCCGGATCCGGGACGCCGGGGTGCAGCTGGGCTTCTCCACCAGCGGCGCGGCGCAGGGCGAAACCATCGAGCGCGCCTGGGAGATCGAGGTGGGCGGGCGGCAGCTGTTCAGCGCCGTGCAGTCCACTTGGAACACCCTGGAGCCGTCCGCGGGCCGGTTCCTGGCCGAGGCGCACACGGGCGGCTGGCGGGTGCTGGTGAAGGAAACCCTGGCGAACGGGCGGCTCGCGGTGGATCCGCCGGCGGCGCTCGCCAAGGTGGCCGACCGGCACGGCGTGGGGACCGACGCCATCGCGCTCGCGCACGTGCTGCGCCAGCCGTGGGCCGACGTGGTGCTGGTCGGCGCGGCCAGCGTCGAGCAGCTGGAGTCGAACCTGGCGGCCTGCCGGGTGGAACTGACCGATCAGGACCTCGCCGCGCTCCGGCCGCTGGCCCGCGACGCCGCGACCTACTGGGGAGAGCGAGCGGAGCTCACCTGGCACTGAGCCTGCCGGGGCCGTGAGTCTTTTGGGTTGTCATAGCAGCCCAAAAGACT